>NZ_JAYMZS010000137.1:0-21709 GCF_035828755.1 Amycolatopsis sp. H20-H5
GTCCGGCTCGTGCCGGACGTGCCTGGACCTCGACCGCGGCGGCTGGGCGGGCCGCGGCGGGGGCGTGTCCTCGGGTTCCCGCAACCGGCGGCGGCCGCCGCGGGGGCGCTCGGGGTCGTTCGGGGGCTCGGTCATGACTCGCCCTCCCGAGCGCGGTGTGCGGCGACGGCGTCGAGCCAGGCCTGCAGGATCTCCACGGCGGCGGCCTGGTCGACCACCGCGCGTTGCTTGCGGCCCTTGACGCCGCGCTGGGACAGCATCCGGGACGCGGTGACCGTGGTCAACCGCTCATCGGCCAGTCGCACTGGTACGGGTGCCACCCTCGCCGCCACCCGATCGGCGTAGTCGAGGGCGATCATCGCGGCCGGACCCTGCCGGTCGGCGAGCGTCCTCGGCAAACCCACGATCACCTCGACCACCTCGTGTTCGGTGACGAGTTCGGCAAGCCTGTCGAGATCGCTGTCGTCCTTCGCATCACGAGAGAGGGTAACGAGCGGGCTCGCCAGGATGGGGGCGGGATCGCTCAGCGCCACCCCTACCCGGACAGAACCGACATCCACCCCGAGCCGCCTGCCGCGCCCGGGATCGCCCTCGCCGGGACGATCCGGGCGCCGCTGGACGCCGGTGTCAGCCAATGCCGGCGACCGCCGCGCGCAGGGAGACGATGGCCTCTTCGGCGCCGCCCGGACTGGTCCCGCCGCCCTGCGCCATGTCCGGCTTGCCGCCACCACGGCCGCCGATGGCCCCGGCGAACGACGGGACGAGCTTGCCCGCGGCGAGCCCCTTGTCCCGCGCGGCCGAGGTCGTCGCGACCACGAAGCTGATCTTGTCGCCCTGCGGCGCGAAGAGCGCGACGACACCGGGCCGCGAGCCGAGGCGGCCGCGGATGTCGGTGGCGAGCGCGCGCAGGCCGTTGGCGTCGATTCCCTCACCGAGGTGCTCGGCCACGAGGGTGATGCCGTTGACGTCCTGCGCCTTGTCCGCGATCGCACCCGCCGAGCCGAGCACCTGCTGGGTGCGGAGCTGCTCGATCTCCTTCTCCGCGTTCTTCAGCCGGGTCAACACGTCATCGATGCGGCCGGGCAGCTGGTCGGAGGGCACCTTGAAGGTGCTCGCGAGCTGCGAAACGAGCAGCTGCTCCTTACGGACGTACTTCAGCGCGTCCGTGCCGACCAGCGCCTCGACGCGGTGCACGCCCGAGCCGATCGACGAGTCGGAGACCAGCTTGACGATGCCGAGCTGGCCGATGCGGTCGACGTGGGTGCCACCGCAGAGCTCGCGGGAGTACTCGCCCATGTCGACCATGCGGACGTCGTTGCCGTACTTCTCGCCGAAGAGCGCCATCGCGCCCATCTCGAGGGCCTTGTCCTTGGTGGTGACCACCGTCTGGACCTCGACGTTGGTCTGGAGGTAGTCGTTGACCTCCTCCTCGACCGCGGTCAGCACGTCGGCCGAGACCGAGCCGGAGGTGGTGAAGTCGAACCGCATGCGGCCCGGCGAGTTCAGCGAACCGGCCTGCGCCGCGCGCTTGCCGTACGCGCCGCGCACGGCCGCGTGGACCAGGTGCGTGGCCGAGTGGGAGCGCTCGATGGACAGGCGACGGTGCGCGTCGACCGAGCCGGTGACGCCGGTGCCGAGGCCGACCTCGCCCGCGACGACCTCGACGCGGTGCACGAACAGGCCCGGCACGATCTTCTGGACGTCGAGCACCTTCAGCTCGACGCCGTCGCCGACCAGCACGCCGGTGTCGGCGATCTGGCCACCGCTCTCGGCGTAGAACGGGGTGCGGTCGAGCACCAGCTCGGCCTCGCGGCCCTCGCCGACGCTCTTGACCGGGACGCCGTCTTCCAGCAGCGCGACGACCTTCGCGTCGGCCTGCAGGTCCGCGTAGCCGAGGAACTCGGTCTCGCCGTGCCGCTCCAGGACCTTGCGGTACTCCGAGAGGTCGCCGTGGCCGGTCTTGCGCGTCGCCGCGTCGGCCTTCGCGCGCTGCCGCTGCTCGTTCATGAGCGTGCGGAAGCCCTCTTCGTCCACGGACAGGCCCTGCTCCGACGCCATTTCCAGGGTCAGGTCGATCGGGAAGCCGTAGGTGTCGTGCAGCTGGAACGCCTGGTCACCGGGCAGCACCAGGCCACCGGTCTTCTTCGTCTCCTCGGCCGCGAGGTCGAAGATCCGCGATCCGCTGGTCAGCGTCGAGAGGAAGGCCTCCTCCTCGGCGCGCATGATGTCGTTGATGCGGTCGAAGTCCTTGACCAGCTCGGGGTAGGACGGGCCCATCGCGTCGCGGACGATCTCCGCGAACGCGGGCAGCACCGGCTCGTGCACGCCCAGCAGGCGCGTCGAACGGACGATGCGGCGCAGCAGGCGGCGCAGCACGTAGCCGCGGCCGTCGTTGCCCGGCGTCACGCCGTCGCCGATCAGCATCATGCCGGAGCGCGCGTGGTCCGCGATGACGCGGAAGCGGACGTCGTCGACGTGGTTGTCGCCGTAGCGGTGGCCGGAGAACTCCTCGGCGCGCGCGATCACCGGGCGGACGAGGTCGGTCTCGTAGACGTTCTCGACGCCCTGCAGGATCGTCGCGACCCGCTCGACGCCCATGCCGGTGTCGATGTTCTTGGCTGGCAGCTCACCGAGGATCGGGAAGTCGGTCTTGCCGCTGCCCGCGCCCCGGATGTTCTGCATGAACACCAGGTTCCAGATCTCGATGTAGCGGTCCTCGTCGACGACCGGGCCGCCCTCGCGGCCGTACTCCGGGCCGCGGTCGTAGTAGATCTCCGAACACGGGCCGCACGGGCCGGGGATGCCCATCGACCAGAAGTTGTCCACCATGTCGCGCGACTGGATGCGCTCCGAGGGCAGGCCGGAGATCCGGCGCCAGAGCCCGGCCGCCTCCGCGTCGTCCTCGTAGACGGTCGCCCAGATGCGGTCCGGGTCGAGGCCGTAGCCGCCCTCGGACGGCGGCGAGGTGATCAGCTTCCAGGCGCGCTCGATGGCGCCTTCCTTGAAGTAGTCGCCGAAGGAGAAGTTCCCGGCCATCTGGAAGAACGTGTTGTGCCGGGTGGTCTTGCCGACCTCGTCGATGTCGCCGGTGCGCACGCACTTCTGGACGCTGGTCGCGCGCGCGAACGGCGGCGGCACCTCGCCGAGGAAGTACGGCTTGAACTGCACCATGCCTGCGTTGACGAACAGCAGGTTCGGGTCTTCGAGGATCAACGACGCGCTCGGAACGCGCGTATGCCCTTCACTCTCGAAGTAGTTCAGGAAGCGCTGGGTGATTTCGTGTGTTTCCACGGGTCAGTTCCTTGTACTGGGGCTCGACGTGGCGGATCGCGGAAGCGCGATCGCAGGCCGGGCCGTGAGAAGGGGCGGCTGCGGCGGCGGAGGGACGGGTCGCGGGCGCGACGGGGCTAGCCCTCCGCCCGGCGAGCTCGCCGGACGGGGCGCTGGGCGGCGGCGTGCCTGCCCTCGGCCACCAGCCGCGGCGAGGTGTGCCCGGTGCGCTCCTCGACCATGTCGTGCAGCTCCTGTTCCCGTTCGCTCATCCCGGCGCGCACCTCGGCGCCGAACGAGCCCACGGCGCCCGCGAGTTCCTTCACCGCGTCGCCCAGGTTCGAGGCTAACCCCGCGGGCGTGGCCTGGCGAGCCGTTTCCGCGGCCTTGCGGGACAGCACGACGCCGGTCACGACGCCGACGCCCAGCCAGAACAGCCGCTTCACTTCTTGGCCTTCTTACGGCCGGCACGCGGGGCGTGCTTGCCCTCCGCGGCGCCCGCCTTCTTCTTGCGGCGCGCGCGCAGGGCCTTGTTGACGCCGTAGGACACGGCGGCGACCTTGACCAGCGGGCCCCCGAGAGTGGCGGTGAACACCGAGGTCAGCGCGGAAACGTTGCCCGACATGGCCTGTGCGTTGGCCGTGATCCCGTCGACCCGCTCGAGCTGGGCGTTGACGTGGGTGATCGTCTCGTTCGCACCGAGCAGCAGCGGGTCGGTGTTCTCGTGCGCCTTGCGGAGCGCGATCGTGGCCTCGTCGAGGGTGCGACCGAGCTTGAGCAGCGGGATCGCCAGCAGCACTACCAGCACTACAAAAGCTCCTGCGGCGATCAGCGCGGCGATCTGCCCTGCCGACACGGGCCCTCCTCGGGGTTGGGCGGTAAGAGTGCCAGTGAGGTTACCGCCTGGCCAGCCGTTCGGCGGTGTCGCCCCGCCGGTCGGTCACTCAGCGCAGCCACCGGCGCGACCGCGGTCAGGGAACGGCCCGGTCAAAGTCTGCACAGCGGGATTCGATCTGGGACACTTACGTCTTCGTGTGGGCGGAGGGGGCTCGGATGCACGTCGGCCTGATCATCATCGGCGTGGTGTTCCTCGGGGCCGCGGCCATCGGCGGCGGGGTGAAGGCGAGCGGCGCGGAAGTCGGGGAGATCAAGACCTTTGGCGCTCAGATCGCGCTGGGCGTGGTCGGCTTCCTCGCCATTGTGCTCGGCATCTTCGTCGGCTGGATCGCCCCGCGGATCTTCGGCTCCGCCGAGGCGCCACCCCCGGTCTCCAGTCAGCCGAACCTCCCCCTCCCCCTCCCCGGCACCCCGAGCCAGAGCGCGCCGCCGCCCTCGTCCCCGGCCCCGGTATCCACGCCCGCTCCCACTCCCGATCCCGAAAGGGTCTTCTGGAGCGGCACGATCACCCTGGACGAGTACGCCGACGTCAAGCCCGCGGCGTTGCGGGACCTGGACAGCAAGCCCCCGAAAACCGACAAGAACGACGGGGACATCGGGGCCGGGGACATCGAAAGCAGTTCGGCCGAATACACCTACGGCTATCTGCTGGGCCCGCGCGGAGCCACCACCGTCGCCCAGTGGACCGCGGGCGGCGCGCCCACCAGGGCACAATGCCGGGAAGCAGCGTCGGCGAGCGGCTCGGCCACCGTCGAGATGAAGCTCGGCGGCTACGCCTGCGTGCGCACCTCGCAGGGGCGGACCGCGTCGCTCAAGATCACCAAGATCATCGGGGACGAATCCCTCCAGGCGGCCGCGACAGTGTGGGACGACGCCGACCAATAGCCCCTGCCGCCGCCCTGTTCAGGAATCGACCACGCCGCGGTACAGCACGGCCATGTCGTCGTCGCCGTAACCGGCTTCGACCGCCTTCTCCAGGTGGACCAGCGTGGCCGCGACACCGCCGAGATCGGCGTCGCCCGCGGAGTCCAGGACCAGCCGGGCGTCCTTCGCCGCGAGCTTCGCGGGGAAGCTGGTCGTGAAGTCGCCGTTGATCATCGCGGCGCCCTTGATGTGCGCGTAGGCGACGTCGGTGCCGCCGCCCTTGATGGAGTCGAGGAACGACTGCGGGTCGAGGCCGAACTGCCCGGCCAGCGCGACGGTTTCGGCCACCGCGTTGGTGAGCGCGAGCACCCAGGAGTTGGCGACGAGCTTGAGCTTGCTGGCCGCGCCCGCCTCGCCGACCCACAGGGTCTTGGCGCCGATCGCGTCGAACACCGGGGCGCACCGCTCGCGCAGCTCGTCCGGCCCGCCCGCGAGAACGGTGAGCTTGCCCGCTTCGGCGGGCTGTTTGGTGCCAAGGACGGGTGTGTCGACGAACGCCAGCCCGGCCTTCGCCGCGGCCTCGGCGTGCTTGGCCGTCCACTCGGGACCGACGGTGCTCGACTGGATCCACACCGCGTCCGGTTCGATGGCGGCGGCGATCGCGGTGAACAGCTCCAGCACCGTCGGGCCGTCCGCGAGCATCGTCAGCACGAGGTCCGCGCCCGCCACGGCCAGGCCGGGCTCGTCGAACACCTCGACGCCATGGGCGGTCAGCGGCTCGGCCTTGGCATCGGTGCGGTTCCAGGCACGGACGGTGAACCCGGCCTTGGCGAGGTTGGCGGCCATGGGAGCGCCCATGATCCCGGTACCGAGGAAGGCGACAGTGGTCATACCGCCATCGTGCCGCGAACTGCCCGTGCTCGCTTAACCGGCCTCCACCGTTCGGTTCTTGTCCCGTTCATCTTTCTCGGCAAGGGTGCCCCCATGCCTGAACTGTCCCGACGCCGAGTGCTCGGTGTGTCCGGAGCCGCGCTCGCGGGCTCCCTGCTGCCCCCGTCCGTGCACGCCGCCATGGCCGAACCGATGCGCCGTGGTGGTCTCGACGCGGTGGAGCACGTCATCGTGCTGATGCAGGAGAACCGGTCGTTCGACCACTACCTCGGCTCGCTGCGCGGGGTCCGCGGCTTCTCCGACGCCCACCCGCTGGAGCTGCCGGACGGCAAGTCGGTCTTCGAGCAGCCGAACCCCGCGGGCGGGCGCGTGCTGCCGTTCTCGCTGCGCGAAGGGGCCGCGCGGGCCGGGCGGAACGCCTCCGACATCCAGTACCTCGGCGACCTGGACCACAGCTGGACCGGCACCGGCAAGGCGTGGGGCCGGGGCTGGAACAACGGCTGGATCGGCGCGAAGAGCCCGGCGACGATGACGTACTACGACCGCCAGGACATCGCGCTGCAGTACGAGCTCGCGGACACGTTCACGATCTGCGACGCCTACCACTGCTCGATCTTCGGCTCCACCAACCCGAACCGGAACCACCTGTGGACCGGGAAGGTCGGCACCGAGCCGGGCGGCACCGCGCGCGCGGTCACCAACGCGGCGTACTCCTACGACCACGCCGGGTACGACTGGACGACCTATCCCGAGCGGCTCGAAGCGGCCGGTGTGCCGTGGCAGATCTACCAGGAATGGGACAACTTCACCGACAACGCCGTCGAGTACTTCGTGCCGTTCAAGAAGATCGGCGCCAAGATCCTCGCGTCGGTGGACGGCAAGTTCCGGACCACCGAAGAGTTCTACGACACGATCGTCACCAAGACGCCCGCCGAGCGCGTGACGATGTTCGCGCAGTTCAACGCCGGGATCGCGAAGCTGTCCCCCGCCGAACGATCCCTGTTCGGCAAGGCGATGTACCGCAGTGAGCCCGAGACGCTGGTGAGCCGCCTGCGGTCGGACATCAAGGCGCGGAAGCTGCCGAAGGTCAGCTGGCTGGTGCCCTCGGCGGCCGACTCCGAGCACCCCGGCGCGTCGACCCCGGTCGGTAGCGCGAACCTGATCTACGACGTGCTCGACGCGCTCGCGTCCGACCGCGAAACCTGGTCGAAGACCGTGCTGCTGATCAACTTCGACGAGAACGACGGCTACTTCGACCACGTGCCGCCGCCCGTCCCGCCGGGCAACGCGGCGAACGACGACGACCACTTCAACGGTCAGCCGATCGGCTTCGGGCCGCGGGTGCCGATGACCGTGGTGTCGCCGTGGACGATCGGCGGGTTCGTCGACTCGACCGTCTACGACCACACGTCCGTGTTGCGGCTGCTGGAGCGCTGGACCGGCGTCAAGGAGCCGAACATCAGCCAGTGGCGGCGCACGGTCGCGGGCGACCTCACCGGCGCGTTCGACTTCTCCCGCGCGGGCCGCCCGCCGCACGTGACGAAGCCGGGCCCGGTGCCCGCGCCGATCTCGCGCTGGCACCCGGTTCCGCCCGCGGACCAGGCCTTGCCTGTCGCGGAGCCAGGCACCCGCGCCGCCCGCGCGTTGCCGTATCAGGCGTCGGTCTCGGGTTCGCTCGACAACTCGGGGCAGCTCGCTCTCCGGCTCGCCAACGACGGGAAGGCGTCGGCCCACTTCGCGGTGTACCCGTATGCCGGTGAACTGCCCGAGCCCGCGCACTGGGACGTCAAGGGCTCGCTGTCGCAGGGCCTGCCGCTGAAGGGCGACGCCTACCGCGTGGTCGTGCAGGGCCCGAACCGGTCTTGGTGGGAGCTGCGCGGCAGCCGCTCCGGTGCGGCGGCGGGTGTCGACGTCCGGACGCGTTTCCTGTCCTGGCGCGGCGGTCTGGAGCTGACGCTGGCGAACTCCGGCGCGACGGCGGTGACGCTGCGGCTGGGCAACCGGGTCGTGCGCGTCCCGGCCCGGCGCTCGGTGACGGTGGACTGCCCGGTGCGCAACGGCTGGTACGACGTCCGCGTGACCGCCGACGGCGACCCCGCCTTCCTGCGCACCCTCACCGGCCGCGTCGAGGACGGCCGCCCCGGCACCACCTGCTGAACTGTCCCTGAAGGCCACCATCACAGCGTCTAACGCCGTCAGGCCCGTCGCCGACGAGGCGACGGGCCTTTGGGGACGCTGTGGCCTTCAGGGACTTTCGGGGAACGGCACCGGCAAAAGGGTGTCCGGGTACGGTGAGCGCATGGAAGCACGGGTTTCGGTGACCGAAGGGGGCGACGAGCTTTCGTCGCTGCTGGACTGGTTACGCCAGGAGGACGAGCTGCGTGGCCGGGTGCGGCCGCTTTCGGTCACGCCAGAGCTAGGGCACATGGGCGGGGCGGGCGACGCGCTCACGGTCGCGCTGGGCGGTGGCGGCGCGATCACCGTGCTGGTGGCGTCGATCTCGGTGTGGCTGCGCAACCGGCGTTCCGACGTGAACGTCGAGGTCACCATCGGCGACCGCAAGGTCTCCCTGGACGTCAAGCGGTTCAAGGCCGACCCGGCCGGGGTACGGGAGCTGGTCGAGGCCGCCAGCCAGGCGCTGGCACAGGACTGACCGATGGTGCGGCGAGCCGATTCGTTGGTGTCGCGTGCCCTCCTGGTGGGGTGC
Organism: Amycolatopsis sp. H20-H5; assembly: GCF_035828755.1. Classification (NCBI taxonomy): domain Bacteria; kingdom Bacillati; phylum Actinomycetota; class Actinomycetes; order Pseudonocardiales; family Pseudonocardiaceae; genus Amycolatopsis; species Amycolatopsis sp. H20-H5. Next base: position 8,630 of record NZ_JAYMZS010000137.1, read on the forward strand.
GCGGCGTACGAGGATCCGAACCTGCCCGACCTGCCCGCGGTCCGCAACAACGTCCGCGAGCTGGCGGAGGTCCTCGTCGAGCCGGCGCTCGGCGGGCTCGATCGGTCCGTGTGTCACGTGTTCGAGGATCTGCGCTCCGACGAGACGTGGAAGATCGCGAACCTGGCGGAGCAGGCCGAGGACGTCCTGATTGTCTACTACTCCGGGCACGGCCTGCTGACCGACGACGGGCGGCTCCTGCTCGCGCTGGCCGATACGAAGGACCACTACCGCGACCACACCTCGCTGCAGATGGATCGTCTGCACAGCATGATCAGGGCGAGCCCGGCGAAGATCAAGGTACTCGTCCTCGACTGTTGTTACGCCGAGCGCGCGCTGCGCGAGTTCAACGCCACCATGGGTGGTCCCGAAGACCTCATGGAGGTCGACGGCGCGTACACCCTGTGTTCCAGCGGCGCCAACCAGACGGCGATGGCACCGGCAGGCGAGCGGTACACCTCGTTCAGCGGCGAGCTGATCCGGCTGCTGCGCGACGGGGTCGACAACAACACCGACCTCCTCTCGATGGACACGGTGTACCACGCGCTGCTGCGATCCCTGCTCGGCAAAGGACTTCCCAAGCCCCGGCAGTTCCACCGCAACACCGCGTCGTCGCTGGCCTTGGTGCGCAACAGCCGATACCGCCCGGCGCCGCCGTCCACCCCGCCCGTCCGCCGGGTCGAGTTGCGGCGGATCGTGCTCGGCACCGGACGCGACCTCAACGCCCGGATCGACGCGCTTGAAACACTCGCCGCCGGGGCGGCGGACGACCCGGAGATCGAAGAGGAGCTCGCGCTGCTGGCGGCCAACGCCCGGTTGCCCGTACTCATGCGGGTGCGGTGCATCCACGAACTCGGCCTGCTGGGCAAGGGGCAGAGCGCGATCGAGGCGCTTGAAACCATCATCGGGCAAGGTAGGGGTGCCGAGGCGCTGCGGAAACTCGCCTGGTTCACCGAACTGCTCGGGGACGACGGTCGCTGGCATGCGGCGATGGCCGAGCGCTGGGACTCGGACGGCGACCTGGCGGCGTCGGTGCTGGCGGCGGACGCCGGGCTGTGGGGCCTGCTGGTGGCGATGATGCTGACCGAAGCGAGGTTCTCCCTGACCACCAGGTTGAAGGTCACCGAGGAGCTGGCGGGACTCGGTCATCCCGAACAGGCTCAGGCCGTCTTGCGGGCGCTGTTGCGCGACAAGCGGCTCGACCAGAGCGGACACCGCCGGGTGACCGCGGCGCTGACCTACCTGTCCTCGGTGTGACGGACCGGGTGGGGTAACAGCCGGAACACCCTGTCCTGGCGGGCGGTCAGCTCACCGAGGGCGTCCGCGATCAGCGTGCCGCCCTGGCCGAGCCTGGGCGCGGGCTCCGCCATCGGGATCGGGAGCACAGGTTCCGGCTGGACCGGGAACAGCTGCGCCAGACCCACGGGAGTCTCGTCGAAGACGGGGCTCGCCTCGACGACCTGCGGCTCGGTGGCGGGCGGGGTTTTGCCCTTCGGCTCCATAACCGCGCCGACTATGCCCAGGAGACTGACAACCGCTCCGGCGCCCGCGAGCAGGTCGACCCACCACCACAACGAGCCCAGGATGATCAGCATCACCAGATAGACCGCGAGGGCGCCGAAAGCGACGGCCAGCCGTGCCTCGCTCAGTGCCTCGCTCGACCGCAGTTTCCGGGCGGCCGGTGACTTGACGACTTCGAGCCACGCGCAGGCGAGCGGGGGAAGCAGCAGGACCGCGCCCACGAGGTCCACGAGCGAGATCAGCAGCCCCGCCCAGACCGGAACGCCGAACACGACGATGGCCATCACACCGGTGGCGATGACGGCGAACCCGTTCAGCGCCTGCGCGGCCAGCGAAAGGGGTGACGTCAGCCCCGGGGTCTCCGGATACTCGTCCCGGTAAGCGAGCGGAACCGCTGCGGCGGGGAAGCCCGCCAAGGCCGTGCCGAGCACCTGGAGGACGGGGCTCCAGCCGCCGAGGTCGACGAACGTGCCGACGAAAGCGGCGGCCACGCCGAGCAGGATCGCCAGCGCCGCCAGGCCAGGACCCTCGAAATCGTCCCCGAACTCGATCAGGCCGGAGAAGGTGCCGATGACGATGAGCAGGATCGCGGCGCCCACGGTCCACGGCTTCCACCAGACCGGGTCCATCCAGTGCCACCCGTGGTCGCTGACCAGCACGCCGACCCCGAGGGGCGCCGCCAGTGCGAGACGGTAGCCGCCGAAGCGGTTGGCCCGGATCAGCAGGAGCAGGGCACCGGCGAGAAGGGCCAGCACGCCGAACCCGGTGACGGTGACCGAGGTCGCCGGGGCGAGTTTGCCGAGCTCGCCCGCGGTGAGGCCGGAAGCGCCCAGGATCAGCAGGACGACACCGCAGAACAGCATCACGCCACCCCCCTCCCGGCACCCGAAAAGCGCAGGATGACCTTACCGGACCGGGCCAGTGTCAGTGTCAGTGAGAGCCGTCGGCGAGAGCCGGAACGGCTCAGCCCCAGCGGGCGGCGGTCAGTGCGTCGAAACCGGCGAAACGGCTGGAGAGCTTCGAACCGGTGAAGTGGCCCGCCCAGCCGTCCTCGCTGTGGAAGAAGCGAATCGAGACGTAGTCGGGGCGGGTGCCCATGTCGAACCAGTGCGTGGTGTCCGCGGGGATGCTGAGCAGGTCGCCCGCCTCGCACAGCACGGCGTACACATGCTCGCCGACGTGCAGGTAGTACACCGCCGAACCGCGGGCGAAGAAACGATCTTCGTCGTCGCCGTGGGTGTGCTCGTCGAGGAACTTCGCGCGGGACGCGGCCGCGGCGACGGCCAAGGCAGGGTCGTCCGACGGGGTCATCCGCATGGTGTCCACCAGCCGGTAGCCCTGCGCCTCGACGACTTCGCCGATCCGGTCGCCGTACGCCGCCAGGATCTCGTCCTCGGTCGCCTCGCGCGGGAGCCCTTCGACGACGGCCCAGCGCTCGAACCGGACCCCGATCCGCTTGAGCTCGGCGGTGATCGCCTCGGTGTCCTCGGTCCGGAGCACGAGTGAACCCGGGCGCTCGTCGGGCCACACGGTCAGCAGCGTCATCGGGCTCTCCTCGCCTTTCCCCGAGTCTCACACTGCCGACTGCCCCTGAAGGCCACCATCACGGCGTTTTACGCCGTGATGGTGGCCTTCAGGGGCAGTCACGCTCAGGCGTCGCCGAGGTCCGAGCCGACGCCGGAGGCGGTCAGCGGCGCGCGGCCGAAGCCGCTGTGCAGGCCCGCGGTGCGACGCACGGTGAACCGGTCGATCTCCACGCCATCGTTGCGTAGCGTGCGCACCGTCAGGGTGGTCTTGCGGCCGAACCACGCGGGTACGACGTCGATCGCCAGGAACGAGTACCCGGTGTAGCGCACTCGCGACCACGCCACGGTCTCGCTGACCTTCGTGCCGTCCGGCGCCCAGTGATACGACGGGAACTCACCGGCGAACGTGTCGGGCACCGGGAAGCTGTAGACGCTCCGCCCGCCTCCGCCACAGGTCGCGTAGACGGTGCCGTCCTGGTCCGGGTCGACGGTGTCGCCGATCTTGACCTCGCGGGTCACCTTGCCGCCGCGCAGCGCGTCGGTGCGCTCGTAGATGTGGTTGTGCCCGTTGATGACCAGGTCGACGTGGAACTCGTCGAACAGCGGCACCCACGCGTCGCGCACCCCGCCCTCGGACGCGTGCTGGTTGGTCGTCGAGTACGCGCAGTGGTGGAAGAACACCACGACGAAGTCGACGTCCGGCTGCATCCGCAGGTACCGCAGCCGCCGCTTGAGCCAGGCCGTCTGCGAGCCGTTCGAGTAACCCTTGTTGGCCGGGATCTCGTTCGACACATCGTTCGCGTCGAGCGACACGACGCCGACGTTGCCGTAGATGAACGAGTAGACGCTCGGGCAGTCCTTCGGGCCCGAGCCGGGGAAGTCCCAGCGCTTGGTCTGGCCGCCGTAGCCGTCCGGTGAGTAGAGCGCTTCCATGTCGTGGTTGCCGGTGGTGACCATCCAGGGCACCGAGGCGGCGACGCCCTCGATCTGGCTGAAGTAGGCGTCCCAGACCTTCGGGTCGAACAGGTCGTGCCCCGAGTCCGGCACGGTGCCCGGCGGCTTGCCCGCCCCGCTCGGGTCGGCGTACGCGATGTCCCCGGCGAGCAGGTGGAACTTCGGCTGCTGCTTCGCGACCGAACCGTCCTGCGCGAGCGCGGTGGTGGACACGCCCTGGTCGCCGAACGCGGTGAAGGTGAACTTCTCCGCCGGGAAACCCCGGCCGGGCGCGGTGGTGAAGGTCGAGATGGCGGCCGCTCCGCCATCGCCCGCGGCCGGGTCGAAGCCGTCGTGCCCGACGGCGTAGGAGTACGTCCGGCCGGGCGTCAGGCAGTCGACCTCGGCGTGGAGGTAGTACTGGTCGAGCGGGGCGATGACCCCGGCGACCTCGGAGTGCAGCGCGCGCACCTCGGCGGGGATCTTGTGGCCCCACTGGGTGCCGCGGTGGCGGTGGTCACCGGCCTCCGCGATGCGCACGAACGGGTGCTTCACCGGGGCGGGCACCTGCCAGGCGATGCGGACCGAGGTCCGCGGGTTGCGGCCGAAGGCGAGGTGGCGCCCCACCGGGACGACCTTCGTGCCGTCCGCATACGCCGTGCCGGTGAGCAGCAGTGGACCGGCCGCGAGCAGCGCGCCACCCGCCGCCGCGCCCTTGAGCATCGAACGGCGGCTCAGGTATTCGTGTTGTTCGGCCATCGACAGCCGGGAAGCCAGTGCGTCGGGAACGCCTACTCTCGGGATTTCCATGCGCGCATAGTCACCCCTGCGCATGCCCGTTCCCCCACGGTCAGGCGAACGGCAGCCGTCCAGCTCCCCAGCCGTTCACCAAGCCCCGGCAAAGCTCTCTTTACGGATATCCGCGGAGTGTCCGCCTGGTTCCACACCGTGCCGTTTCACCTGTCCAGGGCGCGACCTATCGACGAGTTGCGAAGAGGAGCGCTTGCGGGACGTCCTCGTCCGGGTCCAGAAGCAGGTGAGCCTCGGCCGTGAAACCGGCCTCGCGAAGCCAGGCCGAAACCCGCTCGGGCCGGCGGCGGTGGACGTGGACTTTCATCGGGTGGCCGCCGTAGCCCGCCGTCTTCAGGCGCGACTCGTCGCCGACGTGGAAGCCGAGCAGCAACGGCCCGCCAGGCCGCAGGGCCCGGTGGAAGTGCCCGAACACGGCGGGCATTTCGTCGTCGGGGACGTGGATCAACGACCACCAGGCGAGCAGCCCGGCGACCGAGGCGTCGGCGAGGTCGAGGTCCGTCATCGACCCCACCTCGAACCGCGGCCCGGGATGGTCGTGCCGGGCGATGTCGATCATCCCGGGCGAGAGGTCGACGCCGAACGCGTCGACACCGAGCTCGTGCAGGTGCGCGGTGACCTCGCCGGGGCCGCAGCCGACGTCGGCCACCGGCCCGCCGCCACCGGCCAGCACCTTGTCCGCGAACAGCGCCAGGGCCGCCCGCAGGTACGGCTCCCCGGCCAGCGCGTGGCGCATCTGGTCGGCATAGCTGGCCGCGACCGTGTCGTAGGAGGTCCGGGTGTCGGCCAGCCAGCTCACGAAGTGCCCCGGATGGTCCGGCGCAGCTTGGGGACACGCTCGGCGATGGCCCGCTCCGCGCCGCGCTGGGTCGGCTCGTAGTAGTCCGTGCCCACCAGTTCGTCCGGCGGGTACTGCTGCGTGAGCACCCCTTCCGGGACGCCGTGGGGGTAGCGGTAGCCCTGGGCGTTGCCCAGCTTGGCCGCTCCGGCGTAGTGCCCGTCGCGCAGATGGGGCGGCACCGTGCCGATGGTGCCGGACCGGACGTCGGCGAGCGCGGCGTCGATGCCTTTGATCACCGCGTCGGACTTCGGCGCCGTCGCCAGGTGGATGGTGGCCTGCGCGAGCGCGAGCCTGCCCTCCGGCATGCCGATGAACTGCACGGCGTGCGACGCCGCGACGGCCGACTGCAGCGCCGTCGGGTCCGCCATGCCGATGTCCTCGCTGGCGTGCACGACCAGGCGCCTGGCGAGGAACCGCGGGTCCTCCCCCGCCTCGATCATCCGCGCCAGGTAGTGCAGCGCGGCGTCCACATCGGACCCGCGGATCGACTTGATGAACGCGCTGATCACATCGTAGTGCTGATCACCGTCGCGGTCGTAGCGCACCGCCGCCTTGTCCACTGTGGACTCGACGATGGCGAGGTCGATCGTCTTGTGCTCGGTGGCGCTCGCGGCGTCGGCCGCCGCTTCGAGCGCGGTGAGCGCGCGCCGGGCGTCGCCCGTGGCCAGCCGCACGAGGTGGGCGCGGGCGTCGTCGGTCAGGGTGAGCTCGCCGCCGAGGCCGCGTTCGTCGACCAGCGCGCGCTCGATCAGCTTGGTGACGTCCTCGTCGGTCAGCGGCCTCAGCTGAAGCACGAGCGAACGCGACAGCAGCGGGGAAACCACGGAGAAGGACGGGTTCTCGGTCGTCGCGGCGACCAGCAGGACGGTCCGGTCCTCGACCGCGCCGAGCAGGGCGTCCTGCTGGGTCTTGGAAAACCGGTGGACCTCGTCGATGAACAGGACGGTGTTCTCGGCGTTGTAGTTGCGCCGCCGCCGGGCCTCCTCGATGACCCCGCGGACCTCCTTGACCCCGGCCGAAAGCGCCGACATCGCCACGAACCGGCGCCCGGTGGCCGAGGACACCAGGTTGGCCAGCGTGGTCTTGCCCGTCCCGGGCGGGCCGTAGAGCAGCACGGACGCCGGCGCGGCGCCCTCGACGAGCCGCCGCAGCGGCGCTCCCTCGCGCAGCAGGTGCTGCTGGCCGACGACCTCGTCCAGCGAACGCGGCCGCATCCGCACCGCGAGCGGCGACCCGGCCGGCACGGCCTCGAGCTCGCGCGGCCCCCCTGGCGTTGGCTCGGGCGGCGGGGCCACGTCGGGGTTCACGGTGAAGAGCTCGTCCTGTGCCACAGTGCCGACGGTAGCCGTTGAGCCCGTGGCGAACACACCTGGCCGGGTGCGCGGGGAGACGGCCATGCTGGCCGGATGACCGAACTCGCCGGACTCGTCGCCGTGCTGGCCGACATCCACGGTGTGCTGCCCGCGCTGGACGCGGTGCTCGCCGAGCCCGACGTCCGCGCGGCGGACCGGATCGTGCTGTGCGGCGACCTGGCCGCGGGCCCGCTGCCGGTGCCGACGCTCGAGCGGCTGGCCGCGCTCGGCGATCGCGCCGTGTGGGTCCGCGGCAACGCCGATCGCGAACTCGTCACCCTCGCCAGTGGTGGCGCCACGACGATCCCCGACCCGATCGCGCCGTGGGCGGCGGCGGAGCTGGGGCAGGCGCACATCGCGCTGCTCGACGGCCTGCCGACCACCGTGACGCTCGACGTCGCCGGGCTCGGCGAGGTGCTGTTCTGCCACGCCACCCCGCGCGACGACGAGGAGGTCGTGCTGGTGGACAGCAGTCTCGCGCGCTGGACGGAGGTGCTCGACGGCGTCAGCGCGGAGACGGTCGTCTGCGGGCACACCCACATGCCGTTCAGCAGGCTGGTGGACCGGCGCCTCGTGGTCAACCCGGGCAGCGTCGGCATGCCGTACGGGACCTCCGGCGCGCACTGGGCGCTGCTCGGCGGCACCACCGGCCCCGCGGTCCGGCTGCGCCGGACCCGCTACGACACCGAGCGGGCCTGTCAGTCCCTTGTGGACGGTTCGGGCTATCCGGGGATCGAGGACTGGGCCGGCGGGTTCGTGCGGCACCCGGCGTCCGACGTCGAAGCGCTGACGGTGTTCGGGCCGCGGGACGGGCGCGGCCCGTAGCGGTCGCGGAACTCGCGCCACATGATGGTGGCCGCGTACGGCAGGAAGTCACGCCCGCGCCGCCACAGCCACGGGATTCCCTTGAGCACCAGCCAGCCGACGTGCTCCACCGTGCCGTGCTCGGCACCGCCGGAGCAGGTCATGCTCACCGGCTCCGGCACGGCGAACCCGGTGCCCGCCAGCGCGTCGGCGAACCCGCGCGCGAGCAGCCGGTGGCCGTACTCGGACGGGTGGAGCCGGTCGACGCTCCAGGTGGTCAGCTCGTAGGCGCCCGGCAGCTCCCCCAGCTCAAGACACGGCACGCCCAGCCGCGTCACGACCTCTTCGACGACGGCGTTGAGCTCCGCGATCCGGGCGCTCAGCGCGCGCCGCAGCGCGGCGGGCAATCGGAAGACCTTGCCGTGGTCGTGGAACTTGACCGGGACGACCGTGGTGCCCACGGCCGCGAGCTCGGTGATCACCGTGGTCAGGTTCGCGGCGATGTCGCGAGCGTCGAAGTCCGGGCGCAGCGTGTCGTTCATGCCGACGACCAGCACGGCGACGTCGGGCCGGTGCCCGAGCGCCGCGGGCAGCTGCTCGGTGCGCACGCAGCGCATCCGGGCACCCTCGAACGAGGTGTTGAGGTAGCCCGCGGCGTCGACGCCGAGCGCGTCCGCCAGCAGGGGACCCACGCCGCGCCAGCCACCGCCGGGCAGCGGATCGCCAAGCCCGACCGCGGTGGAGTCGCCGAGCACGGCGAGCCGCTCGGCCCGTCGCGGTACCGGAGCGGGCGGGGCCGCCGGGTCCGGCGAGTCGAAGGGATCGGGCGGCTCGGTGACTTCGACGCTCATCACGGTCACACGGAAGACCATCGGGCACGCAGACTCACCAGCGGTGATCACCGGGTAACAGGCCGAGGACACCTCGGCGAACCCTCGGTGCGGGGGCTACCTGAAGGCCGGGTAGAACGCCAGATCCGCGTGCGGGCCCAGCCGGGCGCCGAGCGCGGCGGCGACGCGCGTGGCGTGCTCCGCGACGTCGTCGAGCTGCGTGCGCACGGCCTGCTTGGCGAGGTCGCGCCACCAGGTCACCAGCGCGGCCTCACGGCTGACCGGGGTGGCGTGGCGCGTGAGGTCCAGCGTCGGCAGCATCTCCCAGGTCAGCGTCCAGACGAGCATCAGCTCGCTGTCCACCAGGTACGCGGCCAGCGCGAGGTCGTCGACGAGTGCGGGCCACACCCCGGCGACCTCGGACCGCCAGGCGGCGATCATCGCCTCGCTCATGCCCGGCGGCAGCGCGAGCGCGTCGGGCGCGGTGGCGAACGGGAGCCGCAGCAGGGCGGCGTCGACCAGCGCGTTGCGCACCCGGCCGCGTTCGAAGTCGAGGAAGCGGACGCCGGCGCTGGTGATCAGGTTGTTGTCCGGCAGCAGGTCGACCGGGCTGAACGCGCGGTACTCCGTCGACCGGGCCATTTCGGCGGCCAGCTTGGCCCGTTCACGGACCGGGGCCGGGGTCTCGATGTCGAGCCGCTCTTCGAGCAGCACCGGCACCTGGGCGCAGACGGCGGCCGGGGTCGTGTCCTCACCCTTGACCGGTCCGCCCAGCCTGCGGAGCAGCGCGTTGAAGTCGGCCTCGCGGGTGGCCGTGCTGGCGTGCAGCCTGCCGAGGGACCGGGCCCACGACAGCAACGCGCGCTCAGCACCCCGCGCGTCCGTTGTGCGCAGTTTGTCCCGCAGAGTGGGCACGCGGCCGAGGTCCTCGATGACGAGGACGCGCTGGCGGCCGTCGTGCGCCAGCAGCTCCGGGCACATCCGCTCCTCCGGCGCCAGCGCGGTGAACAGCTGGTAGCTGACCGCCTCCTGCGCGAACGGATCGGCCTCGCCGGGGCACGCGGGCTCCGGGTAGTGCTTGATGATGAGGGTGCGCGGCAGCGAGAACGGCGAGGACGCCACCGTGGCCCTGACCACGGTGGCCGGGCCGCTCCCGGCCAGGTCCTCGGGGTCCACCAGGAGGATGGCACTGCCGAATCGGCGTGCGAGTACCTGTTCGCCGGCGGCGACCGCTGCCTCGACGGCGAAGGTTTCGGCTCCAGCTCCGACTGTCGAATCGTCGGCAGAGGAGGTGTCGACTGTCATTGCCACCGACCCTACTAGTGAGCGAGCAACCATGACCACTGAGATCCGGACAAGGGCGTGCGGATCGGCGTTGCCCGCGTCACCCGCGTGAAAGCGGACGCGCGAGCACCGCGGAACGTTGCCCGCGACGGCGGAACATCAGCACAATGGCCGCAGCCAGCACGATTCCGACCAGGTTGACCAGGAGCTGGCCGATCGAGAACAGGCATTTGTGCCAATCCCCCACGACCGCCGCCACCACCGCGTACCCGGCCGCCGGGACGGTCGTGACCGAGATGAACACCCCGACCAGCGCGGCCGATTTGGCCGAGGTCATCGAGAGCATTCCGGCCGCGCCCGCCAGCAGCGCGACGATGAACGACGCGGGCCCGACCTGGTAGACGAAGTCGACCTGGTGGTTGCCGCCGAGGGATTCCGGGTTCAGTACCCCGGTGACGTCCCCGAGCAGCACCACCCCGAGGGTGACGGCCATCGCGAGCGGGAACCCGATCGCCAGCGCGCTCCCGGCCTGGCGCGCCAGGTCCCCGCGCCGCAGCACCAGCCCGACCGCGATGGCGGCGAGCGGCCCGAACTCCGGGCCGACCACCATCGCACCGACGATGGTCACCGCCGAGTCGGTGATGACGCCGACCGACGCGAGCAGGCAGGCGATGACGAGGAACGCCAGGAACGTCACATTCAGGCGGGATTCCTCACCCGTACGGCCCAGCAGCTCCTGCCAGACGATGGCGTCGGCGCCCTCGCCGGGAGCCTTCTCCTCCGCCTGGTCGGCGGCGTCGGACAACGCGGTGTCGAGCGCTTCGAGGGTGATGCCGCCGGTGCGGTCCAGCTCGAGCGCGCACAACGCGTCGACGATCTCGTCGGCCGACTCGCGCGCGATGTCCGCCTCGACGAGGTCGCCCTCGGGACTGATCGCGACGCCGCGGTGCACGATCAGATGTGCCGTGCCGGGGCTGGCCCGCAGGACTTCGAGCACCTCGGTGGTCTTGTCCTGCGGGCTGACCGCTCTCAGGTGCAGCACTACTTCGGCGGCGTGGCGGGCTTCGCGACGGCGTCGATGCCCGCCTCCTTGCGCTGCTGCGCGGTGATCGGCGCGGGCGCGGCCGTCAGCGGGTCGAACCCGCCACCGGTCTTCGGGAAGGCGATGACGTCACGCAGCGAGTCGGCCCTGGCCAGCAGCATGACGATGCGGTCCCAGCCGAAGGCGATGCCGCCGTGCGGGGGCGGGCCGAAGGCGAAGGCGTCGAGCAGGAAGCCGAACTTCTCCTGCGCCTCCTCCTCGCCGAGGCCCATGATCTCGAAGACCTGCTTCTGCAGCGCCTGCTGGTGGATACGGATGGACCCACCGCCGATCTCGTTGCCGTTGCAGACGATGTCGTAGGCGTAGGCCTTCGCGGCGCCGGGGTCCTCGGAGAGCTTGGCGATCGAGTCCGGGGTGGGCGAGGTGAACGCGTGGTGCAGCGCGGTCCACTTGCCGCCGCCGACCGCGACGTCGTCGCCGATCTCCTCGACCGGTGCGAACAGCGGGAAGTCGACGACCCAGACGAACGACCAGGCTTCTTCGTCGATCAGGCCGAGCCGCTTGCCGATCTCGTCGCGCGCGGCGCCGAGCAGCGGCTGCGTGGACGCGGCCTTGCCCGCGGAGAAGAAGATGCAGTCGCCGACCTTGGCGCCCACGGCGTCGACGACGGTCTCGCGCTCCTTCTCGGACAGGTTCTTGGCGACCGGGCCGCCGAGCGTGCCGTCCTCGTTGACCAGGATGTACGCGAGGCCACGCGCGCCGCGCTGCTTCGCCCACTCCTGCCAGGCGTCGAGCTGGCGGCGGGGCTGGCTCGCGCCGCCCGCCATGACGACCGCGCCGACGTACGGCGCCTGGAACACGCGGAACGGCGTGTCCTTGAAGAAGTCGGTCATCTCGGTCAGCTGCAGGTCGAAGCGCAGGTCGGGCTTGTCCGAGCCGTACTTCGCCATGGCGTCGGCGTAGGTGATGCGGCGGAACCCGCTCGGCACGTCGTGGCCGATGAGCTTCCACAGCGCGATGACGATGTCCTCGCCGAGCGCGATGACGTCGTCCTGCTCGACGAAGCTCATCTCGATGTCGAGCTGGGTGAACTCGGGCTGCCGGTCGGCGCGGAAGTCCTCGTCCCGGTAGCAGCGCGCGATCTGGTAGTACCGCTCCAGGCCGCCGACCATCAGCAGCTGCTTGAACAGCTGGGGCGACTGCGGCAGCGCGTACCAGGAGCCGGGCCGCAGGCGGGCCGGGATGACGAAGTCGCGGGCGCCTTCGGGGGTGGAGCGGGTCATGGTCGGGGTCTCGACCTCGACGAACTCCTGGGCGTGCAGCACCTCGCGGGCCGCGCGGCTGACCTCGCTGCGCAGGCGCATCGCGGCGGCCGGGCCGCTGCGGCGCAGGTCGAGGTAGCGGTGCTTGAGGCGGACCTCTTCGCCGACGTCGACCCGGTCGTCGATCGGGAAGGGCAGGACGGCGGACTCGGACAGGACCTCGAGCTCGGTGGCGAGGACCTCGATGGCGCCGGTCGGGATCTCGGCGTTGGCGTTGCCCTCTGGCCGCGCGTTGACCTCGCCGATGATGCGGACGCAGAACTCCGAGCGCAGCTGGTGGGCGCGCTCGGCCATCTCGCCCTCGCGGAAGACGACCTGGGCCACGCCGCTGGCATCCCGCAGATCGATGAAGATGACCCCGCCGTGATCGCGTCGCCGAGCCACCCATCCGGTGAGGGTGACGGTCTGACCGGCGTGCTCGGCACGCAAGGTGCCGGCTTTGTGGGTGCGAAGCACTGCGGGTGCTCTCCTTCGGCATGGGTCGGGCGTGTCAGCTGGGATTTCGCCGACGGCAAAGGGTAACGAATCACCCCCGGGTGCCCGCTACCAGGTTTCCCGCCCGCCCCTCACCGTGTCCGCCCCCCGTACACACGTGACGGCGATCCAGACACGCGTGACGGCGTTCTATACACACGTGACGGCCGTCCAGACACGCGAGACGGCCATCCGCGCACACGAAACCAGCCGACACCGCGTGTCCGCTCCGGCCAACACGCCCGGACGATCTCCGTGTCGGCCGTTCCCGTCCGGGCGTTTGGCCGCGGCGGGTGTGACGG
>NZ_JAYMZS010000138.1:0-21553 GCF_035828755.1 Amycolatopsis sp. H20-H5
GCAGGGACTGGATCCGCGCCGCGAGCTCGCGGTCGCCGGACGCCTTGGCCGCTTTGGCGCGCGAGTCACGGTTCGCGATGAACTCGGCGGGTTCACCGCCGTAGAGCTCGGCGGCGACCGAGTCGAAGTCGGTACTCCCGCTGATCCGGCGCGCCATGGGGTAACCCTACGACGCCGGTTCGTCCTGGTGGAGGTAGCGACGCGCGCTGCGCAGCCCGAAAACCACCGTCGCCGTGTAGAGCTCCAGCAGCTTGACCTCGAAATCCTCGAACTCGTCACCGCCGAAACAGAACAGGTTCAGCGCGCCCGAGACCTCCTCGTCCACGGTCAGCGGGACGGACAGGAAGCTCGTGACCCCGTGGTGGCCCGCGGCCGCGGCGAACTCGGGCCACTGCTTCGCGGCCGATCCGGGCCCGGCGTTCTGCGGGCGTCCCGTCCTGGCCGCCCGCAGACAGGGCCCGTCGCCGACGCGGTACTGCTCCTGATCGAACTCGGCGGCGCGCCGATCGGTGCTGGCGACCGTGTTCGGGGCCCCATCCCGGATCAGCGTGATGCTGGCGACGTCGGCGCGGGGGACCACCTGGACGGCGTGGGCGCAAACGGTCTGGAGCATCGACCCGAAGTCAGGCCGGCGGTCGAGCATCGCGGTGAGCGAGTCGAGGGCGGCCATGAGCTCGTCCAGCGGTTCGATGAGCTGCTGCGGGGCGGAGTCCATGACTGTGCTCGCTTCCGTCGAGGATGACGCGGGGCCGGTCGCCGCGCCCCGATTGCTTGCCCGATGTCCCGAGCCGTCGCGCGCACCCCGTGCTCGACCACCTTGTGGGTCCCTCGAAGGTGTACCCGCCGTGGCGGCTTTCACACCCGGCGACCGCATTTTCCGCTGAGCCGGTGATCACGTTTCCCGCGGTGACCACTCGGGTACGCCGCCAGCAGAACCTGTACCGGTCAGCCAAGGAGCAGCAAGGTTCGCCGAAGGCGTGTACCTCAACGAGTTCACGTTCGGGCGTGGACTTGAGCGCTGCGGACTAGCCTGCCGTCGAGCCGCCCTCGGCGAGCAGCGGTTCGAGGATCAGCTCGGGGTGGGCGCGCTTCATGAGCCGGATGTCGAGGTCCTCGGCGAACAGGGCCAGCTCGGTGCCGTCGGTGCGGAGCAGCACTTCGCTCCGGCGGCCCGCGTTGACGATCGCCCGCTGCGTGGGGTCGGCGAGCCGCCGGACCACGTTGTAGGACAGGCGATCCAGCCGGACCGGCGACTTGAACTCGTGCTCGAGGCGGTGCGAAGCGACTTCGAACTGCATGGGTCCGACCGCGGCGAACACCGGCGCCGCCTCGCCGCGGCGGTCCGAGACCAGCACCTGCACGACGCCCTCGGCGCCGAGCTGTTCCACACCCTTGCGGAACTGCTTGACCCGGCCGAGGTCGGCGGGGTGGGCGACCGCGAAGTGCGCGGGCGCGAAGCTGGGCAGGCCGGGGAACCGCACCGCGGGCTTGCCCGCGTACAGCGTGTCGCCCACGCGCAGTGACGTGGCGTTGACCAGCCCGACCACGTCCCCGGGGAACGCGGTGTCCACAGTGGACCGCTGCTGCCCGAACACCTGCTGGGCGTACTTGGTGGCGAACGGTTTCCCGGTGGTGGCGTTGGTGACGACCATGCCGCGCTCGAACTGCCCGGAGCAGACGCGGGCGAAGGCCAGCTGGTCGCGGTGGGCCGGGTCCATCCCGGTCTGCACCTTGAACACGAAGGCCGAGAACGGGGTGTCGAGCTCGCGCGCCTTGCCGTCGGCGTCCGGGCGCGGCGCTGGCCGGGGCGCCAGTTCGGTGAGCAGGTCCAGCAGGTGGCGGACGCCGAAGTTCGACACCGCCGAGCCGAACAGCACCGGCGTCGCCGACGCCTCGGCGAAGCGATCGAGGTCGAACTCGCCGCCGGACGCCAGCAAAAGCTCCGACTCGTCCTTCGCCCTGGTCCAGTCCTCGCCGCCCTCGGCCTCGGCGTGGCTCGCGTCGTAGCGCTCCTCCGGCGCGGTGGTCGCGCCACCGGAGGTGCGCAGGTACCGCACGAACTCGCCGGTGGTGAGGTCGGCCACGCCGTGGAAGTCCCCGGCCACGCCGACCGGCCAGGTCAGCGGCATCGGCTGCAGGCCGATCCGCTCGGACAGCTCGTCGCACAGGTCCAGCGCCTCGCGGCCCGGCCGGTCCCACTTGTTGATGAAGGTGATCACCGGGATGCCGCGGTGGCGGCAGACGTCGAACAGCTTCAAGGTCTGCGGCTCGAGCCCCTTGGCCGCGTCGAGCAGCATCACGGCCGAGTCGACCGCCGAGAGCACCCGGTAGGTGTCCTCGGAGAAGTCCGCGTGGCCAGGGGTGTCCAGCAGGTTGATCACGGTGTCGCGGTAGTCGAACTGGAGCGCCGCTGAGGTGATGGAGATCCCTCGGGCCTGCTCCATCTCCATCCAGTCCGAGGTCACGCCGCGACGGCCGCCCTTGCCGTGCACGGCGCCCGCCTCCGAGATCACCCGCGCGTGCAGCGCCAGGGCCTCGGTCAGCGTCGACTTCCCCGCGTCCGGGTGGCTGATCACGGCGAACGACCGGCGACGCCGCGCCTGCGTCACCACATCCGTCTGTCCGGCCTGGATCGCTTCCACAGCTGTCACCTCGGCTCCCTCCGCACGCGCCGGTCTGTTCCGGCGCCGTCTCGCCGCCCCCGGCGACCCCGTGAGCTTACGGCCGTGCCGCGCGCGGGCTCCGGGCCGGGCGCGTCCGCCGCCGATGCGATGGTCCCTGAAGGCCACCATGACGGCGTTAGACGCCGTCATGGTGGCCTAATGGGACCTTTGGTACTGGGCTTTGTCGACTGTGGACTGGCGACGGGTCAGGTCGCCCGGCTGTTGCGCCCGCGGGACCGGTGGGCCCAGCCCACCGCGAAGCCCGCGGGCAGGCCCCACAGGAACAGGGTGGTGTCGCCGGTCAGGATCCCGGTCACGACCATGAGCACGACGGTGACGTCCGCGCCGACGAGCAGGACCTTCCAGGTCTTGGCGCTGCCCGCGTCGAGGCCGTGGTCGAGAGTCTCGGCGAAGGCCGGGTCACTGGCCCGCATCCGCTCTTCGATCTTCTTCAGTTCCCGGCGATCGTTGTGGGGTAACACGGCAGCTCCTCGGCCCGGCGATCCAGTGCGCCCGCCGGAGATGAAGTACCCCCTCCGGGCTAAATTCACACCCATGGCGAGGAAAGCCACGCCTCAGCGTGCCTGGGCGCGCACCATCTCGACGGCTTCCTCCCTGGTGGCCGCCGCCGGCTGGGACCCCGGCAACGGCTTTCCCGCGGACTCCTTGGTGAAGTAGCAGGCGACGGCGCCGATGATCCCGGCGATGATCAGGTAGTAGCCGGGCCAGTTCAGGTCGCCGGTCAGGGCGATGAGCCCGGCGGTGACCACGGCCGTGGTGCCGCCGAACAGCGAGACCGAGATGTTGAACGCGATCGACAGGCCGCCGTAGCGGACTTCGGTGGGGAACAACGCGGGCAGGGTCGAGGGCATGGTGCTGTTGAAGCACACCAGCATCAGGCCCATCAGCGCGAGCCCGCTGAAGATCGCGACGCCGCCGCCCGCCCGCAGCAGCAGGACCGACGGGATGGCGAGGACCACCATCAGCGCGCAGCCGGTGAAGATCACCGGGCGGCGGCCGATCCGGTCCGACAGCCCGCCCATGAACGTGATCAGCACCATCATCATCAGGAGCACGGCGATCTGGAGCACCTGCGAGGTCGTCTCGCTGATCCCGCCGCCGTCCGGCAGCCCGGCGAGGTAGGTCGGCATGTACGAGGTCAGCATGTAATTGGTGACGTTGAAGACCAGCACCAGCCCCGCGCACACCAGCATCGGCCGCCAGTACCGGGCGAAGATGAGCCGGATCTCCCGCAGGGTCTCGTTGGACTCGCGCTCCTCGGACTCGGCGGCGAGCGCCTTGAACGCCGGGGTCTCCTCGAGCTTGAGCCGCAGGTAGAGCCCGATCAGCCCGAGCGGGCCGGAGATCAGGAACGGGATCCGCCAGCCCCACGAAAGCAGATCCGGCTCCGGGAGGACCGTGGTGACCACGGTGGCGATCGTCGCACCGAAGACGTACCCGGTCAGCGTGCCGAACTCGAGCCAGCTGCCCAGGAAGCCGCGCCGCCTGTCCGGCGCGTACTCGGCGATGAACGTCATCGCGCCGCCGTACTCGCCGCCGGTGGAGAAGCCCTGGAGCAGGCGCGCGAGCAGCATCAGCATCGGCGCGACCACCCCGATGCTCCCGTAGCTGGGGATCAGCGCGATGACGAACGTGCCGACGGCCATCAGGATGACGGTGATCGACAGCACCTTGGTGCGCCCGATCCGGTCGCCGAGCGGGCCGAAGAACATGCCCCCGAACGGGCGGACCAGGAACGCGACCGCGAACAGGCCCAGCGTGCCGATCGTGCCGACGGTTTCGCTCGCACCGGTGAAGAACACCTTCCGGATGGTCGTCTCCAGATAGGCGAACACCCCGAAGTCGAACCATTCGGTGACGTTGCCGATCGCGGCCGCGCCGATCGCGCGCCTGATCACCTTCGGCTCGGTGACCGTGATCCGATCGACGTTCACTCCCGGTCCGCCCGCGTCCGGTTGGCCCGTCTCCGCTACGACAACTCCCGTCTCGTCCACCTCGTGTGGTCCGCCGCGGTGGACCACACCTGATGGCGGGAAACGCTAGTGCAGTCCGGGCGGTACCACCGTTTGGCGCAGTACAAAACGGTCTTTTCGGCGTTAAGCGGATAATTCGGTGAATAGTGTTGAAAGAATGACCCGGACGGTCCGGCCCGCTCTCCGGAAAGCGGGCCGGACCGTGTTGTCAGGCCGTGTTGTCAGGCGGCGGTGTCAGGCAGTGGTGTCAAGCCTTGTCCTGCATGCTGGTCCGCGCGGGGTTCCCCTGCTCGGCGGCCTTCGGGTCCTTCTCGTCCTGCTTGGCGCGGACACCGGCTTCGACCTTGTCGCCGAGGTCCTTGTCCACGTTGCGCCAGTACTCGAAAGCGCGTAGCAGCACCGGTTCGGAGACGGCGTTCAGCAGGTGTCCGACGATGTTGTCCACGAGCCTGCCGCGTTCGGCGTCGTCGAGGACGTCGCGGACCATCGTGCCCGCCTGTCCCCAGTCGTCGTCCTGTTCACGCAGGGTGTAGGCGCCGCGCACCATTTCCCCGTCGGTGTGCCAGCCCGCCGGGGCGCCGTAACGCTCGGTGTCGGCCTGCGGCCCGCCCTTGGAGTTCGGCGCGTACACCGGGTCGGTGACCTTGGTGAACCGCATCGCGCCGTCCTTGCTGTAGCTGTGCACCGGCGAGGTGGACGCGTTGACCGGGAGTTGCTTGTAGTTCGCGCCGATGCGGTGGCGGTGGGCGTCGGCGTAGGCGAACAGCCGTCCGAGCAGCATCTTGTCCGGGCTGGGGCCGATCCCTGGCACCAGGTTGTTCGGCTCGAACGCCGCCTGCTCGATCTCGGCGTGGTGGTCGGTCGGGTTGCGGTCCAGCGTCATCCGGCCGACCTCGATCAGGGGATAGTCCTCGTGCGGCCACACCTTGGTGAGGTCGAACGGGTTGTACCGGTAGGTCTTGGCCTCCTCGAACGGCATGATCTGCATCTTCAGCGTCCAGCTCGGGTGGTCGCCGCGCTCGATCGCCTCGAACAGGTCCCGGGTGTGGTAGTCGGTGTCGGCCGACACCATCTGGTCGGCTTCGTCCTGGGTGAAGTGCTCGACCCCCTGGTCGCACTTGAAGTGGTACTTGACCCAGAACCGGTCGCCCGCCGCGTTGACCCACAGGTAGGTGTGCGAGCTGTAGCCGTTCATGTGCCGCCACGTCCGGGGGATCCCGCGGTCGCCCATCAGCCAGGTGACCTGGTGCGCCGACTCCGGGGAGAGCGTCCAGAAGTCCCACTGCATGTCGTGGTCGCGCAGGTTGTTGTCCGCGCGGCGTTTCTGGGAGCGGATGAAGTGCTGGAACTTGAGCGGGTCGCGGATGAAGAACACCGGGGTGTTGTTCCCGACCATGTCGTACACGCCCTCGGTCGTGTAGAACTTCAGCGCGAAACCGCGCGGGTCACGCCAGGTGTCCGGGCTCCCGCGTTCACCCGCCACGGTGGAGAAACGGGCCAGCAGCTCGGTTTTCGTCCCCGGCTGGAACACCGCGGCCTTGGTGTAGGCGCTCACGTCGCCGGTGACCTCGAACCGGCCGAACGCGCCGCTGCCCTTCGCGTGCGGCTGGCGCTCGGGTACCCGCTCACGGTTGAACTGCGCCATCTGCTCGATCAGGTAGTGGTCCTGCAGCAGGATCGGGCCGTCGGGGCCGACGGTGAGGGAGTGCTCGTCGCTCTCGACCGGGATCCCGGCGTCGTTCGTTGTCGGTTCGGGCTGGATTCGCGTCACTGCTGTTCCTCTTCCTGGGTGTGGTGGGCCCTGGTATAACCCCGGCCGCGATGGTGTCCACAGTCGTAATGGTGTCCACAGTGGAGTGCGGATGCGCCGCCCGGTGAGGCGCGATCCATCACGTCGCAAGGTGGCTCGCGGTGTCGTCGGCTTCGACGGGTGTGTCGATCATGGGCCTCCACCGTCCGCCCGTGGTTCGAGTGCGTCAAGTCCGGGCCCGGGTAAGGGGCCGGGAACCGCCCGGTCGGGTGGCCGGGTCCCTGCCGGGTTCCCCGTTTCGGGGTTTTGAACCGCGGCGCGCGCCAGGAATCCGGCGCGCTAGGCCGGGGGAGGCGCGATCTTGCCGGGGCGGAGGTGCTCGGGGACCAGTTCGAGCAGCTGGTCCTGGCGCAGCGGCAGGTCGAGCAGGCTGAGCTTGACCCGGCTGATGCTGGCGTGGTGGTCCGCCGAGAGCCGCACGACCTGGGCCGCGTTCTCCCGCAGGCGCGCCGTCAGCACCTGGCCTCCGACGAGCTCCCCGGAAGCCGTGCCGTCGACGTCGACCGCCACCGGCGCGCTGTCCGGCGCGACCCGCAGGGACACCTGGTCGCCCGCGCCGAGCCGTACTGGAGCCCGTCTCAGGTCCACCGACACCGCCCCGGCCCGCCCGTCGCGGGCCAGGACGACGTCGTTGAAGCCCTCTCCGGTGCGCAAGGGCTCGCCGCCCTCGACGTTCGCGACGAGGCAGCTGTGGTCCTCGATGGTGAAATCGCCCTCGACGAGCCGCGCCAGCGAGGTCTCCAGCGTCGCCGGGACCACCTCGACGAGGAAGCCCAGGTTCCCGTGGTTGACGCCGAGCACCGGCACCGGGCGGCCGAGGATCGCGGTGCCGTCACCGGACTTCAGGAGGTTCACCGAACCGACTCTAGTCACGGACGTCCGGAGCTGGCGGGAGCGAGGCTTCGCTGACTACGTTCGGGGAAACAGGATCGAACGAGAGGAGCGGCGGACCATGGATCCCCAGGAACTCCGGCTGCGGTTCGCGGCGCTGACCACCGCCCATCTGGCGGACGCGTGCATCCGCGCCGGGCTGCCGGTGCGGTGTGGCCCCGCGCCTTCGCGCGCGGTGGTGCCCGGCGACCGGCTGGCAGGGCGGGTCCGCCCAGCCCGGCACACCGGCAGCGTCGACGTCTTCCTGGAGGCGTTCGAGCAGGCCGCGCCCGGCGACGTGCTGGTGGTCGACAACGGCGGCCGGACCGACGAGAGCTGCGTCGGCGACCTCGTGGCACTGGAGGCGCAGGCCGCCGGGCTGGCGGGCATCGTGATCTGGGGGCTGCACCGCGACACCGCCGACATCCGCGCGATCGGGCTGCCCGTGTTCAGTCTCGGTTCGATCCCCACCGGTCCGCTGAGCCTCGCCGCCCGTCCCGGCGACGCGTTGCGGACGGCCACCGTGGGGGAGTGGGCGGTGAGCGACGGCGACCTGGTCCTCGGCGACGACGACGGGGTGCTGTTCGTGCCCGCCGAGCGCGCCGAGGGCCTCTTCACCCTCGCGGAGACGATCCGCGACACCGAGCGGACCCAGGCCGACCGGATCCGCGCCGGGGTTTCCCTGCGCGCGCAGGTCCGGTTCGGCGACTACCTCGACCAGCGGCTGCTGAAGCCGTCGCTGACCTTCCGTGACCACCTGCGCGCGGTGGGCGGGGCGATCGAGGAGTAGCGCTCAGTCCACGGCCTTGAACGCGTCGGGCATCATGACGGCGACCTCGTCGCCGAGCTTCTCGAACTCGCGCTTCAGGAACGGGTCGGCGAGCTTGGCGAGGCCGTTGAACACGATGTGGGCGTGATAGGTGATCGACGTGCCCTCGCCGACGGCGGTGAACCTCAGGTCGTCGGTGGAGGTCGCGGTCTTGTTCTTCCCCACGAACGTCAGCCTGCCTGGCTCGAGCCGCGTCAGCTCGTAGGCCAGTTCCGTCTTCTTGCCCCGGAACTCGGACACGTTGCGCCAGGTGGAGCCGACCTTGACCGGGCCTTCGTCGAGCCGGTCGCACGAAACCGTGCCGGGGTCCCAGCTTTCCGTGCGGGCGAAGTCCTTCAGGTACTCGACGACGGTCTCGACGGGCTTGGGCACGGTGAAGGTGCGTTCGACGTCGACCATGGTTACTCCTTCGGTTCGGGGCGGGCAGGTTCGGCGGGGGCGAACAAGGGTGGCAGATAGCGCACCATGAGCGCCGACCAGACCAGGTGGGTCAGCAGCGGCGCCTGGATCCCGCCGGTCGCCCGGCGCTGCAGGCCGAACAGGGACCCCATCACGATCGAGGCCAGCACCAGCGCGGGGTTGCGGGTGGCGACGGTCGTCAGCGCGTACACCGCCGTCGAGATCCGCACGGGACCCCGCCCCGACGCCGCCGCGAACACCGCGCCGCGGAAGAAAACCTCCTCGGCCGCGCCGTTGGCCAGCGTGGTCAGCAGCACCGAGCGGGGCGAACCCTGGTGGGCGTAGCGCAGAATCCCCGAGATCGCCCGGTTCAGCACCGGGATGCGCCGGGAGACGAGCGCGCACGCGTAGAAGACGCCGAAAGCGCCGACGCCGATGAGGACCGGCGTGACGAGCGGACGGCGCAGCGGCTCGTCCCGGCGGCGGGTCCAGCCCAGGTGCAGCGGCCCGGAGGCCAGCCCGCCGGCCACCCAGGTGGCCGCCACCCCGCTGGTCAGGCGGTAGAACTGTGCCGAGCCGGGTTTCGTCGAGAGCGAGACGCCCAGCAGGCCCGCGCCCGCGACGGTCACCCCGCCCACCACCCGGCGGCGATGGGCGAGCACGGTTTCGCTGTCGGTGTTGTCCTTCACCGGGCCCGCCGTCCAGGACGCCGGCAGCGCGTCGACCAGCCGATCGGCCCGCGCCCGCCACCGCCGCCGTGCTCTGCCCATCAACATGCTGTGCCCATCAAGACGCCCGCCTGCTCTTCGCCCGCTCGCCCAGTGCCCGCAGCACCGCGTTGTCGTAGTCCATCGGGTCGAATTCCACCAGACGCCGGATGCTGTCGTCACGCACCACCACCTCGTTGGCCATCGAGTCGATCAGCGCCCGGCCGGTCCGGGTGTCGACGTCGGTGACGAGCGAAAGCCAGAGCGAGGACAGCCGCGGCGAAAGCAGCGGCACCGGGACCACAAGCATCCGCCTGCCCTCGATCGCGGCGACGCGGCGCATCATCTCGACGTAGGCCAGCACGTCCGGCCCGCCGATGTCGAAGGCACGCCCTTCGGCGGCGGACGGTTCGAGCACGCCGACGAGGTAGCGCACGACGTCCGCCACGGCGATCGGCTGGGTCCGCGTGCGGACCCAGCGCGGCGTGATCATCGCGGGCAGGTGCTCCACCAGCTGCCGGGTCATCTCCCACGAGATCCCGCCGTGGCCCACGATGATGCCCGCGCGCAGCACGGTCACCGGCACCCCGGCAGAGCCCAGCAGTTCCTCGACCTGGCGGCGGCTGCGCAGGTGGGCGGACAGGTCGTCGGCGTCGTCGCCCAACCCTCCCAAGTAGACGATGCGACGGAGCCCGGCGTCGGCTGCGGCGTGGGCGAAGGCGCGCGCCGCGTCGGCGTCACGCTGCTCGAAATCGTCCTCGTCGAGCGAATGCACCAGGTAGTACGCCGAGTCGACGCCGTCGAGCGCCGACCGCAGCGAGTCCTCGTCGTGGACGTCGCCGTGCACGGGGACGCCCGCGCCCGCGTAGGTCCTGGGATGACGTGTCATGGCCCGGACGTCGTGCCCCGCCTCCTCCAGCGCGGGGCAGAGCCGCCTGCCCACGAAGCCGGACGAGCCGGCTACCAACACCTGCATGCTTGCTTCCCTCGTGGCTCGGTCGTGGTGCGTGGGATGGGTTCGCTTCAGCTGCGGGCGATGTTGCGCGCCATCGTGGTGAAGACCAGGTCGTGCAGGGGTTTCTGCAGCTGCCAGTACAGCTTTCCGGCGATCCCGTCCGGGGTGAAGGTGATCTTCTGGTGGTAGCTCACGCCGCGCTCGTCCTGCGTCACGCTCATCTCCAGCAGCGTCTGGCCCGGCATCTTCATGTCGGCCCGCAGCACGAGCCGTCGCGCGGTGTCGTCGCGCTCCCGGACGGTCCAGAAGTCGACGACGTCACCGCCCGCCAGCTCGGGCCCGCGGCCGCGGTAGAGCCCGACTCCGCCGATCAGGTGATCGACCGCGCCGCGCACCGACCACACCAGGGGAAGGGTGTGCCAGCCGTCGGCGCCGCCGAGGCCGGTGATGGTGCGCCACAGCTCGTCCGCCGTGGCGGCCGAGGGCAACACGTGCTCGTCGACGAATGGCTCGCCGGAGGCGGGGGTGGCGCCGGGCCGGTCGGCGGCGGCGCGGATGGCGTTGTCCACTGTGGTCGTACCGCCCGGTGGCGGCGGCAGCCGTTCGGTGACGTCCGCGTCGGAGGGCAGCATGTCGTGGTCCAGCGACTCGAACAGCGGCGCGGCGACCGCCGCCGGAATCGGCGTGGTGAGCCCGGCGACCAAGGCCGCGATCCGATGTGACCAGAGCGGGGCGGGGATCGGGAGCCGCGCGGGCAGGCCCAGCACCCTGGCACAGCGCTGGACCAGCGACAGGTAGCTCAGCGTTTCCGGCCCGGAGACGTCGAACGCGCCGTTGACCGGGCTCGGCAGCTCGGCCGCGACCCGCAGGTAGTGCAGGACGTCCGCCACCGCGACGGGACGGCTCCGCCTGCTCATCCAGCGCGGCTGGGGGAGCAGCGGCGCCCGCCGGGTGGTGGTGCGGAGCAGGTCGAAGCTGGTGGAGCCGTTGCCGATGATCATCGAAGCCTGCAGGACGAGCGCCGGGACCGGCCCGCCGGTGAGGATGTCGCCGACCTCCGCCCGGGACGCCAGATGCGGCGACAGGGGCGTGTGCCCGGGGGAGGCTGGACGGGTGCCGCCGACGTAGACGAGCTGGGCGACACCCTCGCGGGTGGCCTCCTCGGCGAGGACGGTGGCGGCCAGCCGGTCCACCGCGGCGAAGTCGGCCCGGTCCAGGGAGTGCACCAGGAAGTACGCGACGTCCACGCCGCTCAGCGCCGCGCGCACGTCCCGCGCCTTCGTGGCGTCACCCGCGTGGACCGTGACCGTGGCCGGGAACCGGCCCGCACGGGGGTCGCGTACCAGGGCGTGGACGTCGTGACCGGCGGCGATCAGACAGGGGATCAGCTGCGAGCCGAGGTAGCCGGTCGCGCCCATGACCAGGCACCGGGTCACCGGTGACCCGGCAGAACCGGCCAAGCGATGCAGAAACGTTGCATGAGGTGAGGCTAGGCGATCCGCGGCCTGTTCGCAGTGCCGGGCGGCAGGGCACGGTGACCACCGTCCGGCAGCCTCAGGCCGAGGTCAGCTGTGGCGGGCCGGGACCGGTTTGCGTGGGGGCCAGTTGGGGGACACCGACGTGACGATGGGGAGCAGCTGGTCGAGGCCGGTGAGCGACAGGGTGCGGTTCACCTGCCTGTTGCGCCCGGTGCGGATCCGCAGGACGGTGTCGTGCGTGCCGGCCAGCAGGTTCGCGTGGACCAGCACCGAAAGCCCGGCCGAGCTGAGGAATTCCAGCTCCGTCAGGTCCACCACCACCCGGTCGAGCATACTGCGCAGCCGGCAGTCCAGCAGTTCGCCCAGTTCGGGCGCGCTCACCGCGTCGAGGCCGCCGGAGACGCCGATGACGACCGTGTCCGGCCGCGGCCGGGTGGTCCTGAGCTTGAACTCCTGCGGCCCGTGTGCGGGCCGGGTAACCGCCATGTGATCGGTCTCCATCCAGTAGCCCGTGAAGCGGGCGACGCCGGGCACGAGAACGCCTTCGCAGGGTAGTCCTTCTCGGGGGCGACGCAAGGGATGCTTACCCGATCGGGCCAGCGGCGCGGCGACATTGACGACATTGCCGACGTGGCAAGCGTTTCGGCGATCCCGCCTTGCGTGGGCCTCCCGGTGCGAGCAGGCTGGTCGGTGCCGGGCGGCAGCCGTAGGGAGCGAAATGCACACCGAGATCAGTTTCGTCAGCTTCGGCGTCCGGTGTTCGGCGTGGCACCTCAAGGCGGCGAACGAAAACCTGGAAGCCCCGCGCGGACGGCCGTGCGTGGTGATGGGACACGGTTTCGGCGCGACCAAGGACGCCGGGCTGCTGCCCTTCGCCGAGCGGTTCGCCGAAGCGGGCGCCGACGTGCTCGTGTTCGACTACCGCGGCTACGGCACGTCCGGGGGCGAACCGCGCCAGCACGTCTCGCACTGGCGCCACCGGCAGGACTACCACGCCGCGATCGCCAGGGCACGCCAGCTCGAAGGGGTGGACCCGCAGCGCATCATCGTCTGGGGGAGTTCCTACTCCGGCGGCCACGTGCTGCCCGTCGCGGTGCGGGACGGCCGGGTCGCGGCGGTGATCTCGCAGGGCGCGGCCACCGACGGGCTCGCCGCCCTGCTGCAGATCCTGAGCTACGCCGGGCCGGTGCAGCTGCTCAAACTCGTCGCCCACGGGCTGCTCGACCTGGCGAAACTCGCCCTGCGCCGGCCGCCGCACCTGATCAAGGTCGTCGGCCCGCCTGGCTCGCTCGCCGCGATCACCGCCCCCGGCTCGGAAGCCGGCTACCAGCACATCATGGGCCCGACCTTCCGCAACGAGATGTGCGCCCGCGGCGTGCTCGGCATCCCGCTCAACCGCCCGGTGACCGCCGCCGGGAAACTGCGCTGCCCGATCCTGGTGGTGATGGCGACCGACGACAACATCGCGCCCCCGGCCGCGGTCCGCCGGGTGGTGAAGAACGCGGGCGAGCTGGCCGAAGTGCATTCCTTCGACTGCGGGCATTTCGACATCTACACCGGCGACGTCTTCGAGCAGTCGGTGGCGGCGCAGGTCAAGTTCCTCGAAGGGCTCCGCACTCCGTAGCGGCTCTGTCGAACGTGCTCTGAAGGCCACCTTGAGGGCATCTACGTCCCTCAAGGTGGCCTTCAGAGACTGGCGGCGGTGCCGTGCTCCGCGGCGACGGCGCGGGCGGTTCGTGAGCCGGAAGCCAGTGCGCCCTGGATCGAGCTCGTGTCGCGGTGGTCGCCGCAGACGTACAGCCCGTCGCCGAATCGGAGTTCGCCGCGCAGCGGGTGCGGGGCGGGCATCGCGGGCAATGCTCGGGGGATTTCGTAGCGGCCGACGAGCTCCCAGTGGGTCGCGCTGGTCCGGTACAGCGAGCCGAGTTCGTCCCTGACCTCCGCCTCGGTGGGAGAGTGAAGCGACGAAGCGCCGATCAGTGCCTGACCGGCGGGGGCGTAGCCGGGGCAGACCTCGCTGAGCACCGCGGTGTTCGTCACCGGGCCGCGCCGGGCGCTGGTCACGATGACCGGCTCCTGCAGGGGTGCGTCCGGGGTGGCGAAGTACCAGGTGGTGACGCCCTTCCAGCTCGGGACGTCGACCTCGGGGACCAGGGTGGCGGCGGTCGACCCGTCGGTCGCGACCACAATCGTCCTGGCCTTCCAGGACTCGCCGGACTCGGTCCGGACCTCGCCGGGCGCCACTTCGCGGACAGCGGTCTCCAGGCGGACGACGTCCGTGGGCAGCTGTGCGGCCAGCTGCCGTGGCAACTCGCCCATGCCTTCGGCGGGCAGCGCGGGCGCGGCGCGCAGAAAGCTGCGCCACACCAGGTGGAAGAAACGGGACGAGGTGTCCAGGGCGTTTTCGAGGAAAACGCCCGACAGGAACGGCCGCAGCACCGTGTCGATCGCCTTGCCCGACAAGCCCCACCGCTCGAGCTCGGCGGCGGTGCTCTGGTCGGCCGAGCCGGTGAGAAGCTTCGCGGGCGCGGCGGCGGCGCGTGCCGACAATGCCGCCAGTACGGCCAAATCCTTGACGGAGAGGTAGCGGCGGGCCGCGACCGCCGGTACCGCGCGGGGCGCGTCCAGCGGATGGCCGAGCAGGGACGAGTCGTCGCCGTCGGCGATCCGTACCGCGCGCCAGAACCGGCCGAGCCGCAGCGCGTCGAGGTCCGCCAGCCTGCGGACCGCCGGGTAGGCCGGGTTGAGCACCTGGAACCCGCGGTCGAGCCGGAAGCCGTCGACCAGGTCGGTCCGGACCCGACCGCCGACCTGGCTCCCTGCCTCCAGCACTCGCACCGTGAGCCCGGCGCGGTGCAGGCCCAATGCCGCGGCCAGCCCGGCGAGGCCCGCCCCGACCACCACTACGTCGGTCTCTTCGCTCGCCATGATCGCCAGCCTAGGCGCCGGGCAACCGACGCACAAACGATGCAGTCGGGCCGGGAGCGAGTGCGCTCCCGGCCCGGCATGCGCTAGGTCAGTTCGGAACAGGGTTTGGCGTCAGGATCCTTCCCCGCGTGTGGCGACCAGCGGACGTTGGCGAACGAAGCAGAGAAGGCGCCGTCGGTGTAGACCAGGAACGGCGTGTCGACGTTCTCGAAGTCCATCCCGGCCGCGAAACAGGAGATCGGGATCTTGACCGAGGCCTTGCCGCCGACCGGGAGGTCCTTGAACAGCTTGGTGGCGTTGACCTCCGAGAAACACGGATAGACACAATGGACACTCAGCACCGTCCGGTTGACCGGTGGCTGGTGCACGATCACGTCGAACTCCAGTGCCGCGTCGGTGTTGGGATAGCCGCGCAGATCACGGGGCCCGCCTGCGCTCTGCAGGTAGAGCTGCCCGGGGCCGGTGCCGTTCCAGGTGGTCTTCAGCCCGTCCTGCTGGACGTTGACGTCGGACTGCACCACGTTGATCTCCGCGTGCGAAGCGGTGCCGTCCGTGCCGATCTCCGTGCCGCCCCAGTTCTCCGGCGAACCGATGAAGCTCTTGTACGGGGCGACATCGGTCCGGTTGAAGACCTCGAGGTCCTCGGTCGCGTCGCCGCCACCGCCGCCGGGTGTGCAGCTGGCCTCGGAGGTCTCGTCGAGCTGCCCGATCGCGCTGTGCTGGCCGTTGCGCAGGCCGTAAGCCAGCGGGAACAGCGGGTCGTAGCCCGCGGTGCCGCTGTTCAGCGGGGACTGGCAAGCGCTCTTCGGCCACGAGTACGACAGCTTGCCGCGGTAGCCGGTGCCGTTGTCCGGCCCCTTCACCAGCATGTCGGCGACGCCCGCGCCCTCGGTGCCGGGCAGCCACGCCGCGACGAACGCGTCGGAGCGGTTGAGCTCCTTGTTCATGTACAGCGGACGGCCGCCGACGTACACGGTGACCACTGGCGCGCCCTTGCCGCGGACCTTGTCCAGCACGGCGACGTCTTCCGGGTAGAGCTTGGCGGCCTCGAGCGTCTTGCGGGTGAGGTCGCCGACACCCTCGGCGTACGGCGTTTCGCCGATCACGGCGATGACCGCGTCGTAGCCCTTCGGGTCGAGGTCACCCTTTTCGTCGAAGGTGACGTTGGCCGCGCCGAGGTCTTCGCGAAGGCCGCCCAGTATCGAGGTGCCGTTCGGGAAGTCCGCGTTGGTGTTGCCGGTGCCCTGCCAGCTCAGCGTCCAGCCGCCGGTCTGGTTCTGGATGCTGTCGGCGCTCTTGCCGACGACCAGTACCTTGGCCTTCGGTGACAGCGGCAGCACCTTGTTGTTGTTCTTGAGCAGCGTCTGGGACTCGCGCACGGCGTCGCGGGCCAGCCAGCTGTCCTTGAGCCATTCGTCCGAGTTGGCGTACGCCCGGTCGGACGGCTTCTGCGCCTCGAACAGCCCGGCGCGGACCTTCACCCGCAGGATCCGGGTCACCGCGTCGTCGATGCGGGCCATCGGGATCTGGCCGTCTTGCACCTGCGCGATGGTGTTGGTGATGAACGCCTTCCAGTCGTTCGGCACCATGATGACGTCGAGCCCGGCGTTGATCGCCCGTGGGCAGCTGGCGTTGGTGCAGCCGGTGACCTGGCCGATGCCGTTCCAGTCGGACACGACGACGCCGTCGAAGCCCATCTTGCCCTTGAGGATCTGGTTCAGCGCTTTGTCGCTGCCGTGGATCTTGCCCTCGGCGACGCTGCCGTCGGTGCTGGTCCAGCTGTTGAACGAGGCCATCACGGTCTGGGCGCCCGCGGCGAGCGCGCCGTAGTAGCCCTGGCCGTGGATGTTGATCATGTCGGCCTCGGACGAGGGGTCGACGCCCTGGTCCTGCCCCTTGATCGTGCCGCCGTCGCCGATGAAGTGCTTGGCGGTGGCGATCACGCCGCTCTGGCCGATGTGCTTGGTGGCTGCGTCCTGCAGGCCGTTGATGGCCTCGTACCCGTAGGCGCGCGTGATCCGCGGGTCCTCCGAGAAGCCTTCGTAGGTGCGGCCCCAGCGGTCGTCACGGACGACGGCGAGGGTCGGCGAGAATGCCCAGTCCTGGCCGGTCGAGCGGATCTGGCGGGCGGTGGCGCCCGCGACGTCGCGGACCAGGCACGGGTCCTGCGCCGCGCCGAGGCCGATGTTGTGCGGGAAGACCGTCGCGCCGTAGACGTTGTTGTTGCCGTGCACCGCGTCGATGCCCCAGATGACCGGGATCTTCGACGGCGTCTGCTTCGACGCGAGGAAGTACGAGTCGGCAGCGGCCAGCCAGGACTGCTGCGAAGCGTGCTTGTCCTTGCCGGGCCATGAGCCGCCGCCGTTGAGCACGGAGCCGATGGAGTACTGCTTGACCTCGTCGGGGGTGATCGCGGCGATCTCCGGCTGGGTCATCTGCCCGACCTTCTCGGCCAGCGTCATCCCGGACAGGAGCTGCGCGATCCGCTGCTCGTCGCGCGGGTTCTTCTCGACCTTGCTCTGGACCTTGGGCCAGTCCGCCAGGGTCGGCAGGGTCTTCTCGATCTTGGCGCAGCCGTCGGGACCGAGGGCGGGCTTGCCGATCACCGGCTGCTCGGCGGGCTGCCCGGCGGCCGGGCCGGGGACCGCGTCGGCGACCCCGCCCAGCAAGGTCAAGCCCGCCAGCGTGGCGAGCGTACTTCGGCGGGCGCGGGACCACAGTGGGGATCTTCTGGCCATGGACAGTCCGTTCTGCGGGGCGGCGGCGATGACGCTGTCCGGCAGATCCTCACCGGGCAAAGGGGACTGAGTCAAGGGTTTCGGCGGACTAACGTCCACATTCCGTATCGTTAGTTTTTGGCATGAACTAAGGTGTGTACCGACAGTCGCCGTCGCGACCGTCGCGACGGTCGTGACTGCCCCTGAAGGCCACCATGACGGCGTCAGACGCCCCAAATGTTCCCTTCGCGGCCGGTGTTTCTGCCCGAAAGACTCCGGATCGTGGACAACCTGTCGACAGGTCGCGGTTTGTGTGGGCGCGCGGAGTGCCAGCCTCGTGCGCGAGGCCGCGCGAGGCCGGAGTCAGGCCGCAGGGCCAGGCCGCCGCACGACCGGCCGACTCCGCTGGTGTCCACTGTGGACTTATTCATGGTGGGCGATCCTGCCGAGGTGAACCCGAACGCAGGCTTCCGGTGGGCGGGCCCGCCTGCGATAGTCGATGGCCGAGGGGGTCGTCATGCACATCAGGGCGAGGCGCCGGTCGGTCGGTTTCGACGGCCGGACCGTGACCATCAGCGTCGCGGTCAAGGGCAGCCTGCTGATTCCTGACGACGTGAAGGTCAGGTTCCGGGCCGACGAGATCACCCGCGTCGACCACAGTGAGCCGACCGCCTTCAAGCCTGGGCGGATCGTGTTCGTGGTGCCGGGGGTGTCGCGGGAGATCGTGCGCAACGTGCCGATGTTCGCGGACCAGCTGGGGATGACCACATTCCAGTACCCGGGAAGCCTGAAGCCGAAGGTCGCCAAGCTGCTGGCCGAGATCGCCAAGGCACGCGGCAAGTAGCCGCACCGGTCCCCTCGCGTTAGAGGTCTAGACCATCCGATCGTCGGTGGTTCCCGGTGCGGCGTGCGCCTATATTGGCCAGAACGGCCGTGTTCTCCGCTTCAGCAACGCTTCGTGATGGGAGCTGGGTATGTTCGGTCGGAAATCACGCCTGCTCGGAATCGCTCTGGCGGCGGCACTCGCCACGCCGCTGCTCATGCTCGCTCCGGCGGGCGCCACGGCGCAGGCGGACACCTGCGCGGTGAAGTCGAAGCCCGCTGGCAAGGTGCTGCAAGGGTATTGGGAAAACTGGGACGGCGCCGTGAACGGAGTCCACCCGCCGCTCGGCTGGATCCCGATCACGGACTCGCGCATCGCCGCCCACGGCTACAACGTCCTCAACGCGGCTTTCCCGGTCATCCGCTCGGACGGGACCGTGCTCTGGGAGAACGGGATGGACGCGACCGTGAAGGTCGCCACCCCGGCCGAGATGTGCCAGGCCAAGGCGGCGGGCGCCACGATCCTGATGTCGATCGGCGGCGCGGCCGCGGGCATCGACCTCAACTCGGCCGCGGTGGCCGACCGGTTCGTCGCCTCGATCGTGCCGATCCTGAAGGCGTACAACTTCGACGGCATCGACATCGACATCGAGACCGGCCTGGTCGGCGGCGGGAACATCGGCACGCCGTCGACCTCGCAGGCCAACCTCATGCGCATCATCGACGGCGTGCTCCAGCAGATGCCGCCGAACTTCGGCCTGACCATGGCGCCCGAGACGGCGTACGTCACCGGCGGCAGCGTCACCTATGGCTCGATCTGGGGCGCCTACCTGCCGATCGTCAAGAAGTACGCCGACAACGGCCGGCTCTGGTGGCTGAACATGCAGTACTACAACGGAAACATGTACGGCTGCGCCGGTGACTCGTACTCGGCGGGCACGGTCGCGGGTTTCACGGCGCAGACCAACTGCCTGAACAAGGGACTGGTCGTGCAGGGCACCACGATCAAGGTGCCGTTCGACAAGCAGGTCCCCGGCCTGCCCGCACAGCCGGGCGCCGGGGGTGGCTACCTGTCCACCGGACTGGTCTCGCAGGCTTGGAACACCTATGCCAACGGCTTGAAAGGCCTGATGACCTGGTCCCTGAACTGGGACGGGTCGAAGAACTGGACCTTCGGCAACAACGTCAAGTCTCTTCAGGGCCGCTGACCCCCGGCAGGCCTGTCGTCCACTCGGCGACGGGCCTGCCGGACGCGTCAGCGAACGCCTAGGCGTCGCGGCGTTTCAGCAGGATCGCGGCGGCCACGATCCCGACCACCAGATAGCCGCAGAACACGGCGAACCCGGCCCAGGGCGAGAGCATGCCCGCCTCGTGCCGCACCATGAGCACCTGTTGCCCGGCGTTGCCCGGCAGGTACGGGTTGATGTGCGGGGCCCAGCTGTCCGGCAACGCGTCGCCCAGCGCGGGCAGCACGAGCAGCAGCCCGAACAACGCGGCGATCGCCCCGGCGGTGTGCCGGACGATCCAGCCGAACGCCACGCCCAGCAGGCCCACGACCGTCAGGTAGAGCCCGGTCCCGACCACCGCCCGCAGCACGCCCGGCGCGCCCAGCGTGGTTTCGATGTGCTGGGAGCTCAGGAAAGCCTGCCCGCCCAGGAACGCGATGAACGCGCTCACCGTGGTGACCACGAAGGTCACCGCCGCGAACACGATCGCCTTGGCCCACAGGACCGGCAGCCGGGTGGGCGCGGCGGACAGGCTGGCGCGGATCATCCCGGTGCCGTATTCGCCGCTGACGATCAGCGCGCCGAGCACGCCGACCACCAGCTGGGCCACGAAAAACCCTTCGAGGCTCACCGCGGTGGGATCGAACCGCGCCTTGGCGCCCGCCCGCATCACCGGCCACCGGTTCGCGTCGACCGCGGCGAACACCCAGCCGAGGCCGATCATGCCGACGATCGTCGCGGACACGCTGAGCGTGGTCGAGCGCAGGGAACGGAACTTCACCCACTCGGAGTGCAGGACCCGGAGCTGGGTGACCTTCAGCTCGGCGGGAGGCCGGGACGTGTTCACCGGGCCGCCCGGTGCGGGTTCGGTCGCGATGCTCGACGTCATGAGGCTTTCCTTTCTTGCTGTGCTTCGCGGCCGTACTCGACGGAGTCGTGCGTCAGTTCCATGAAGGCCTCCTCCAGCGAGGCCTGGATCGGGGTCAGCTCCTCAAGCGCGATCGAGTTCCGGCAGGCGATCTGGCCGATCTCGGTCCCGCTGAGCCCGGACACCTCGAGTTGGCCCCGCTCGGTGCTCGTGACGCTGACCCCGGCCCCGGCGAGCAGGTCGCGCAGCTCGGTGGCACTGGTGGTGCGGACCCGGACGACACGGCTCGAAGCCTTGTCGATGAAGTCCTGCACGGAGGTGTCGGCGATGAGCTTGCCGCGGCCGATCACGATCAGGTGCTCGGCGGTGAGCGCCATCTCGCTCATCAGGTGCGAGGAGACGAACACGGTCCGCCCCTCGGCGGCCAGTCCGCGCAGGAGGGTGCGGATCCAGAGGATGCCCTGCGGGTCGAGGCCGTTGACCGGCTCGTCCAGCACGAGCGTCGCCGGGTCGCCGAGCAGCGCCGCGGCGACGCCGAGACGTTGCCCCATGCCAAGGGAGAAGCCGCCGACGCGCTTGCGGGCGACGTCCCGCAGGCCGACGATGTCGATCACCTCGTCGACCCGGCGGCGCGGGATCCCGGTGGTGAGGGCCAGTGCGTAGAGGTGGTTGTAGGCCGACCGTCCGGTGTGGACGGCGCGGGCTTCGAGCAGTGCGCCGACCT
This sequence comes from Amycolatopsis sp. H20-H5, assembly GCF_035828755.1. Classification (NCBI taxonomy): domain Bacteria; kingdom Bacillati; phylum Actinomycetota; class Actinomycetes; order Pseudonocardiales; family Pseudonocardiaceae; genus Amycolatopsis; species Amycolatopsis sp. H20-H5. The sequence goes on from NZ_JAYMZS010000138.1 coordinate 20,991, forward strand.
CGTGCAGCGGCGCGGAGTGCCGGGCGTACGGGCGGCCGTTGACGGTCACCTCACCGGACGTCGGCGCGTCCAGGCCCATGATCATCCTGATGGTGGTGGATTTCCCGGATCCGTTGGGACCCAGGAACCCGGTCACCACCCCGGGTTTGACGGTGAAGGTGAGGCCGTCCACCGCGGTCTTGTCGCCGTAGCGCTTGGACACCGCCCTGGCTTCGATCATGGTGTTCTCGTTTCCCTGCCTGTGCCGGTTGCGGGATGTCGCGGTCACCCGCAACCGTGGCCACCGAGCATGAGAGTCCGATGAGGATCTCGCCGGATTTGGTTAAGAAACAGCGGGCTCAGAAGCCGGGCAGCACGCGGGTGCCCTCGATGCGGACGGCGTCCAGCGCCCGCGGGTCCAGGTCGAGCAGCCGCAGGATCGTCGGCGCGATCTGGGTGGTCTCCACGGCGCGGGACACCACCCGGTTACCCTCGCCGCCGCTGACCACGAGCGGGACGTCGCGGTCGTCGCCTGCCGCGCCGCCGTGCTCGGCGATCTTCTTCTTGCCGCCGGTGTAGACGAC
>NZ_JAYMZS010000139.1:0-21484 GCF_035828755.1 Amycolatopsis sp. H20-H5
TCCCACGGTCCCACTGCCGCGGTCGACACCAGTCTCCATCCAGGTGCCCAGTATCGGCGTGAACAGCGCTCTATTGTCGCTGGGGCTCAATCCCGATCAGACTGTCGAAGCACCGAAAGACTTCAGCGGTGCTTCGAAGTCCGTCAGGATCGGTCGCGCGGATGCGCTGGTGGTCAGACGGGCGTCAGTTCGATCGACTGCAACTGGTCTTCCACCCACGGCACGGCGACAGTGTCGAGGTGCCGTTCGGGCAGCAGCAGCGGGTGGACGTTTACCTCGAACACTGAGCAGGTGGCCGATGCCAGGTCGACGCCGCCGAACCGGAGGCCGACCGAGCGGACCGCGGCCACCGCAGCCTCGATCAGTGAGGCCGGCAGGTTTTCCAGCGGTACGGGGGTGCTCACCGCGCCGGCCGCCTCGTTGGTGGGTTCATCGGCGTTGGGCTGGATGTGCTCGACGGCCCACAGTGGTCGGTCTCCGAGGATGACGATGCGCAGGCTCTGCCGTTCTCCCCGTGCGGTGAGATTGCCTGCGTCGCGCGACATCAGCCACGGCTCCGGCCGATGCGTGTAGCTTCGCGCGATCGCCCGCGCTTTTTCGCTCGTCGTCACGTGGACCACGTCGCGGCCTGACGTCCCGACCGACGGACGTATCCACACATCGCTGCCGAGCTGGCGGAAGGTGGCTTCGGCGCGGTCTGCGTCACCGCCTTGAAGCACGATCGTTTCCGCGGTGGGCACGCCGTCGCGTTGAAAGCAGATGATGGTGCGGTCCTTCTCGGTGGCGTCGCGCCAGCCTCCGGCGGCGTTGACCTCGGCCGTGAGACCACACTGCGCGAGCGCGGTCATGAGGCCACCCAGGTGCGTGCGGCGCTCCGGCGGGATCTCGTAGACCAGCACAGCTGAGGGGGTGAGGGCCGGGGATCCCGGCACAGTCAGCCGTACTCGTCCTTCCGTGACGTCCAGGCGGCCGGATCCGCCGGGCAGGAAATGCCGGGCGTCGACCTGCGTCGCGGGTGCTCCGGCTACCCGTTCGACCGCCAGCGCCACTGTGTGGCGACTGCCCTCGGTCGAGCCGTGGTCGGAAAGCAGCACCACCTCGCCGTTCGGAACAGTCGTTGGCTCGCCTTCAGTTAGCACCGTTTCTCCATTGTATTCGGCAGGCGGACGAACGATTGTCCGACGCGTGGTTCTGGGCCGGTGAAGAGTTCGGCGCCGACTTGATCGGCCGCTTCACACATCAGCACGCACACGCCGAACGGGACGACGGCCGCTGACTCGGATTAGGCGGCCGAGTGCGGCCGGTGCCGGTGAACATCGGCCGCCGGTACGCCGGCACTGGGCACAGGGTTGTCGTCGAGTTCGGCGCGGACACGTCGCAGTGTTTCGGCGATGCTGGGGAACCGGCGGCTGTAGTCCCACTGCCGGGCCGCCCGCGCGGCCGTGGACGACTCAGGCAGCGGCGGCGGGACGATCGGCTCACCACCCGGCACGCTCATGCTGAGAAATCCCGTGAAGTGCTCATAGTCGATCAGTCGCGCCAGCGGGCGGTTGCGCTACAGCAGACTCGTAGAAAACGCCACAGCCTTGCAGGTCCTGGAAAGCCCTGTCCATCGTGCAACCGCCGCGCTCCTCCCCCGTTGACTGAGCACCCGACGTGCCGGGTGCTCGACGGTCGGCTTCTGCGCTCTGAGAGGGCGACGTTGTCTGACGCCGGATGCAAGGGCGATAGTTGTCGATCCAGCGCCCGCATCCGCCTCGCCCGATCGCGCAGGCGGCTGCGGGCGCGAATGCTACGGATCCGTCGTGTCCGAGCCAGGCGAGAAGGATCAGGTACCACTCGAGGACGAACCTGTGTGAAGCTAACGACATGACCGACCAAGCCCACAACGAGTCGTGTGCCGGCAACTCGGTCGGCGATCGTGCTGCGGTCACCGAGCAGCGGCGTGCCGTCCATGTCCAGCTGATCCGGCCCGGTGAAGGAACGGCTGCCGTTGAGGTGGCCGTCGCTGCAAACGTGCCTGGTGCGGCCGGCGCGGTTCACTGCGAGCGGCTCTGGATCACTCGGGCGGTCACATCCCTCTTCGTGGACTGCCTGGTGGGGGTGGCTGGTGCTTCGGCACTTTCGTCCACGATCGGCTGGTCGGCATGCTCTACGCCTGCTCCCCGGTGACGTTCATCGAGTCGTTCCACCCTGACCACCGTGAGTACCTGTCCCAGACGCTCATCGAGATCGAGATTCTCGCTGGCATCGCCTCCGATTGCGCCGCGTTCAAGGTCATGGCGGCCGGATACGACGAGTGGTCCGGTGAACCGGTCCGCCAGGCGATCCAGAAGAAGACCCGGCCCGACCTGACGCCGATCCCGCAGACCTACCGGGGCCTGACGTACGGCATGACCGAACTGATGGCGCTGACGAAGTCTCGGACCTGGAGCCACCACGCGAACCCCGTCGCCGAGTGGTGCTTCGACGCGGTCGAGGTCCGCTACCCCGCCGGGGACGCCGACCAACTCCGGCCGGACAAGCCCGACCGCCAGGCCGTCGGCAAGCGCATCGTCGCCGTACCGACCGCCGCGATGGCCATCACCCGCTGGCGGGAGCTGGCGCACAAACACCACCGCTCCGGGCGGATGGTCGTACGGTGAGCCTAAGCTTGGGCTAACTCGGCAAGTTCACGTTCAGCCTGCACAAGGACGCGGCGGTAGCTCGGAGTCCATAACAGCATGTGTGGGGCGAGGAATAGAAACGCCTGGACTGTGTTGCCCACGGCGAAGCCCAGCCGACGAATGAGCAGCCCGGCGATGAACCCGCGAAATAACATCTCCTCGGCCAGCGTGGTCACGACGATCGCGCGATAGCCGGCCGCACCCACCGGGGCGCCGACGGTGGCGCTCAGTCCCGTCGTGCGGCTTGCCGCCACGTCCCGCAGCAGGGCGGGGTTGATCACGATGATCCCTCGGGTGGCGACGTAACCCAACACGGCGGTGATCACTAAGATGCCTGCCGCGAGCGCCCATCCGGTACCGGTGCCCCGACGCAGTCCCAACACTGCCCGGGCCGCTGAACCGCCGTCTGGTCTGTGGCGTGCGCGCAGCGCCAGATAGATACCACTGGGGACGCTGAGCACGATCAGCTCCAGGATCGCCGAGACCACCAGCACTCCACACCCGCCTTCCCGCCGACCCCGGAGGGATACGGAGTGTCGCCCGTCCGCTTCCGCCGGTACCTGACGACGCGCAGCGACTGACCCACAGATCCTACTTGCCGATCGCCTGTCCGTTGACGGTGCTGCTCTCACCCGGGCAGGCCAGCGCCAACCCGTATCTGAAGCCATTGCTGGCGGCGCACCGACAAGGTGACGCCGAGGCGTTCCGGCTGTTGGCGGACAAGGCGTAGTCCCATCCCAGCACTCGCACGTACCTGCGGGCCAGGAAGATCGCCCACACGATCCCGGAACGCACCGATCAGATCACACGCCGTCAGGACAAAGGATCAGCCGGTGGGCGGCCACCCGCATCGACGCCGAGATCTACAAGGACCGCAACACCGTCGAACGTGGCTTCGGCCGACTCAAGCAGTGGCGCGCCATCGCGACCCGCTACGACAAGTACGCCACCACAGCGCACACAATTAGCAGACACGCTCTAGTCAGAGTCGAGTAGTCGACGGCAGGTCGCCGCTCGTCCAGGTAGCGGATCAGCACTGCCTGGACCGACGCGTTCCGGATCTTGTAGGCGTCGACCAATTCGGGGGTGGGGCGCTGGCTGAAGCGGATCGCTTCTCGCAGAGTGGCGTGTTCCCCCAGGTCGGCGACGTGCCGAAGTCGTTTGAACCGTCCGTGTGAACATGCCCATCCCTCGCCGTGCACAACTTCGAGTGATCGCCGATGTCAGGGCGTCGTCGCTGCTCCGCGGCCAACAATTGGAGCTGGACAGCGGCAAGTGTAACCCCGGGGGCAAGCGCCGAGCGGCTGCCGGGAACCGGAGTCCTTTGTGGAGTTTCAAGCCACGCTGTTCGTGGGGCTTGGCCACTTGGAGTAGCAGGGATCGGCGTCGGCGTTAGGGGTTCGACCGTTTCGGGCCGGATCGACCGGCTGCCCGTCGCTCAGGGTGACCTCGTCGAGGTTCTTCCGGGAGGACGCGGGCACCGGAGACCGAGGTCCCAGGCGGAGGACGGTCTGCGGCCACATCCCGCCGCCCAGCAGCTCACGGAGTTCCCTGCGAGTCGAGGGCTCCTGGAGCATCTGGGGCAGAAACGACGCGGACAGCCCCGCGGTGGTCGCGATCAGCAGCACCCGTTGCAGGGCTTGGCCCGCTTGGATGCGGTCTGCTGGCAGGTCCTGGAACGAGCCGATGACAACGATCAACGGAAACGCCCCGTGTTCGGCGTCCTGCAGTATCCATTCGTCGCGGGGTTCGATCGTGGTCACGGCCCGGCCTGTCCAGCTCTCCCAGTCCTTCGCCGCCGTAGGGTCTTCACCCTGGGGGAGACGTGCGCGACGGGCTATCGCCACCAGGTGCGGAAGCTGGGCGGGGGTGAGGGTGGCCAGCCAAGCGCGTTCGATCTCCGCTCCGGCGTGGAGCTCGTTGAGGATCGGCGCCGGGACGGTGACGGAGACCGCCGGGTGGCGGTTGGTGCGCCGACGTGGGATTGCCTGTGCCAGCAGCCGATCGTCGGGCGTGGCCGCGTGATGTCCTTCGGGTCGCACCACGGCCAGCAGCTCCGGTCGGCCGGGAACGGGCAGGATCCGCACGTCCGGGTAGACGCCCAGTGCCCGGATCGCCAGCCGCAGGTTCAGCAGTGCCGCGCCGCAGGCGAGCAGCGTCTCCTGGCCGGTCGGAGCCGCGGACAGTTCGATGGTCGTGGCCGTGCAGCGGAATCGCCATGGCTGGTCGTTGTGCCGGGAGGGTGCTGACGTCGCGGCGATGAGTACTGACTCAACCTGGTCCACGGTCAGCGGCCCCACCGGCCTGACGCTCGTGGTCATGCGGCCGCCTCCTCTTCGTCGTGGGTCGCACCGTCGCTTCCCTTGCCCACTGTCGGCTCCGCGTGACGAGCGCCGAAAGGGCCGAACGTCCCTCGTCGAGTTCGCCAAGGTCACCTAGGCGAACTCCCGGGGCCTTCGGCCCTGTCTCAGGTGACTTGCGGCCCTCACCAGCGGTGCACCCGGGGGACAGGCTGAGGGCAACCTGAAACCTGGAGGGCCGATGACCTACCGACGCCGTGCCACCGCCCCGATCGTCGTCGGCGTCGACGGGTCCCAATCGGCTGTCGAGGCGGCGTTGTGGGCCGGTGACGAAGCCGTACGACGTCAGTTGCCGGTGACGCTGATCCACGCCTACGTGGTGCCGACGGTCCGGGTCGCGATCAAGCTGCCGACCGTGGGGATGGTTCGCGACGGCCTCGAAAGCAGTGGGCTCGCCTGTCTTCGGGAAGCCGAGACCGCCGTTTCCCAGCGCTGGCCGGAGCTTCACATCGACACTGTCATACGGGAGGCGGAACCGGTGGCCGCGCTCATCCACGAGTCCGCCGCCGCCTCGCTGATGGTGCTCGGAACGCGAGGTCTCGGTGGCTTCACCGGAATGCTGATCGGTTCGACGGCTGTCGCGTTGGCCCACCACGGTCACTGTCCGGTGGTCGTCGTCCGTGGCGCGGGGAACACAGCCGATCCGGTGGTGGTCGGTGTCGACGGCTCTCCCGCGTCGGAGGCGGCCCTCGCGTTCGCGTTCGAGGAGGCGTTTCTGCGCGAGGCCCCGCTCATCGCGGTCCGCACCTGGAACGCCGTTCTCGGGGACGGCTCGGTGCGGCCCCACGTCCTCACCGCCGACCCGGTGGCCATCGCGGCGGACGAGCGGCGTGCTCTGGAAGAGCAGTTGTCCGGGTGGCGGGAGAAGTATCCCGACGTCGCCGCGAAACACATCATCCGGCGTGGGCGGCCGGTGCGGACGTTGCTCGAACTCGGTGAGCACGCTCAGCTCCTCGTGGTCGGCAGCCGCGGTCTGGACGGTTTCCCTGGCATGCTCCTGGGCTCGACGAGCCAAGCGCTGCTCGCGCACGCGCCTTGCGCCGTGGCGGTCATCCGTGACGAGAGCGAAGAATGACCGTGATCGGCACCGCCGTGCCGGGGATCAAACCCGGCGATCGACCGGCGTATTCGCTGTCGGCGGCAGTGGTCGTCGTCGAACTCGGGACTGATCCGGGCATCGGCCTGACCGAAGCGGAGGCTGCTGACCGTAACGTCCGCTTCGGGCTGAACGTGCTGCCGCGAGGCCGTGGCGGCGGAGGATTCGCCAGAGTGGTCCGGCAGTTCCGAGACCCGCTGGTGTACGTCCTGCTCGGTTCCGCCGCGATCACGCTCGTCCTCGGGCAATTGGTCGACTCCGGGGTCATTCTCGCCGTGGTGTTGCTCAACGCGGTGATCGGCTATTTCCAGGAGTCCCGCGCGGAACATGCCCTCGCCGCACTGGCTGCTCTGGTGACTACCGAGGTCGGCGTCGTTCGCGACGGTGCGGAGAAGAGGATCCGGGCGGACAGGCTGACGTCGGGAGATATCGTGCTGCTGCGCGCGGGGGACAAGGTCGCGGCGGACAGCCTGCTGATTTCCGCTGACGGCCTGGAGACCGACGAGTCCGCGTTGACCGGTGAAGCGGCGCCGATACCGAAGGAGCCTGTCGCCTTGGGCCCGGAAACGGCTCTGGCGGACCGGCGCAATACCGCGCATGCCGGGACCAGCGTCACCAGGGGCGAGGGGCGCGCCGTCGTCGTCGCGATCGGCGCGGGCACCGAGCTGGGCCGGATCAACCAGCTGATGGACGCCACCGGTGTCGCGGCGACCCCGCTGACCCGCAAGCTGGCGGGTTTCAGTCGCAAGCTCTCGGTCGTCATCGTCATGTTGGCGGCGGTGATGTTCGCGATCGGTCTCGTGCGGGGATACGCGGTGGGGGAGATGTTCACGGCCGCGGTGGCGATGGCGGTGGGCGCGATTCCGGAAGGCCTCCCGGCCGCGGTGACGATCGTGCTCGCCGTCGGTGTCGTCCGCATGGCCCGGCGGAAGGCGATCGTACGCAGGCTGCCGTCGGTGGAGACGCTGGGTGGTACGACGGTCATCTGCACAGACAAGACCGGCACCCTCACCGCCAATCGGATGACGGTCGAGGTCGTCGCTGCCGCCGGCCACCGCCACGATCCGTCCGGCAGCTCCCCGCCGGACGCCGCGGTAAGGGAATGCCTCCTCGCCGGTGTGCTCTGCAATGACGCGGAAGCACCGGACGGTGACGAATGGCAGGTCGTCGGAGATCCGACCGAAACGGCGTTGCTCACCGCCGCCCAGCTGGCAGGACTGGATGTCCACGGTGAACTGACCGCGTACCGGCGGCTGGCCGAGTTGCCCTTCGAGTCCGGGCGGCAGCTGATGGCGACCGTGTCCCGGGACGCCGCTGGCCACTCGATTGGATACGTGAAGGGGGCACCCGAGAAGATACTGGCCCTGTGTCGTGACCAGGTGACCGCCGAGGGTGGTACGGAGCCACTGACCGCGCCGGTGCACGTGGGCGTGGTCGACGAGCTGGCGGGCAAAGGACTGCGGGTGCTGGCCTTCGCGAGATTCACTCCCGATCCGCAAAAGATCTTTCCCGGTGGCGAAGCCCCGGCAACGCTGACGCTGCTGGGGCTCCAGGCCATGCACGACCCGCCGCGAGCAGAGGCGATCGCCTCGGTGGCGGCGTGCCGGGCGGCCGGGATCGAAGTCAAGATGATCACCGGTGATCACGGCGGGACCGCCCGCGCGATCGCGCGGGAGTTCGCACTGACCGACGGCGAACCCACGGTGGTGACCGGCTCGGACATCGCGACGACGCCGGACGACGTCCTCGCCGGGACGACGGTGTTCGCGAGGGTGTCGCCCGAGCAGAAACTTCGGCTGGTGGCGCTGTTGCAGGAACGTGGGCACATCGTGGCGATGACCGGTGACGGCGTCAACGACGGGCCGGCGCTCCGCAAGGCGGATATCGGGGTCGCGATGGGCCGCAGCGGCACCGAAGTCGCGAAGGAAGCGGCCGACATGGTCCTCGCCGAGGACGACTTCGCGACGATCGAGGGCGCGGTCGAAGAGGGCAGGGCGGTGTTCGACAACATCCGGAAGTTCCTCGCCTGGACGTTGCCGACCAACCTCGCCGAAGGGCTGGTCGTCCTGGTGGCGATCGTGGTGGGGGCGCAGCTGCCGATGTTGCCGGTGCAGGTGCTGTGGATCAACATGACGACCGCGGTGTTCCTCGGTCTGCCGTTGGCGTTCGAGGCCAAGGAAGCCGGCCTCATGACCCGGCTCCCGCGGCCGCCGGGACAGCCGATGATGACCGGCGACCTGGTGCGGCGGATCGCCGTGATCGCCGTGGTGCTGGTGGCCGGTTCGTTCGCGATGTTCGCGGGCGAACTCAGGTCCGGGACGTCAGTGACCGAAGCGCGTTCCCTCACGATCACGGTGTTCGTCTTCGCCCAGATCGCTTACCTGATCAGCTGCCGCTCGCTCGAGCGGTTCCTCCCGAGCCGCCGCAACCCGTGGCTACTGGGCGGAGTGGCGATCATGATCGCGTTGCAGCTGGCGATCCTCTACGTGCCGTTGATGAACGACTGGTTCCACACCGCACCGCTCGCGTTGTCGGCATGGCCGCTGGTTCTGGGACTCGCCGGCGCCGCGTACGTCGTCGCCGAGATCGACAAGTTCATCGCCCGACGGACCGGGCGCGCCGCAGGTTCCGCACGTGGAGGGCGACGGCGGTGATGACCAGCGGCACGTGGATGACCGGCAGGTTGTGGGCAAACCACTTCGGCAGGTAGAGGTCGGTGACCGGAGCCCGGTCGCCGCCGAGGGGGACGGCCAGGTCGGTCAGCGGGCCCCGTTGCCGAGGAACACCAGCGTCTCCACGGCCACGATCGCGCCCGCGGTGGCCGCCCGCCGGTCCGACCGTCCTGCGACTCCGGAGACGAGCAGGTACACCACGCTCGACTCCACCAACAGCCAGATCAGCGTGTGAACACTCTTGAACACGCGCAGTACTGCGGGACGGGCAGGTGTCCTCACTGTGGTGATGAGTGCTGGACATCGAGGTGCGCTCGCAGCAACACGCGCGTTTCCCGATCCATCACGGCTGCTTCGTCGGCGGGCACGACCAGCGTCCGGGGGAGCCGCAAGCTGGTCAGCCGAGCAGAGATTTCGTGGCACACGGTGGGCGCGTGTTCGCCGATACCGCCGGTGAACACCAGCATGTCCCACCTGGGCAGCGTCGTGGCCGCGGCGGCGATCGCCATGGCGACGTCGCGGGTGAACACGCGCAACGCGAGGTCCGCGGCCGGGTCGTGTTCGCGGGCGGCGAGCAGGTCGCGGACGTCGTGCAGTCCGTGGGCGATCCCGGCCAGGCCCGAGTGGTGGCTGAGCAGCGTGCGCACGGACGCGGTGGTGGCTCCCGGCTGGTCGAGGAGGATGAGCGGGATTTCCGGGTCCAGGTCGCCACTGCGGGTGCCCGAGAGGACCCCGCTCGCCGGTGTCAGCGACATGCTGGTGTGTACCGGCTGTCCGTTGTGGACGGCGGTGACCGAGCAGCCGCTGCCCAGGTGCGCGACCACCGCGTCGCCGAGGTCGGGCACGGTGTCGACGATCGACCGCACCGAGAGCCCGTGGAAGCCGTAGCGGCGTAGGCCGAGCTGGTCGGCGAACGCGGGCAGGGGCAGTCGACGGGCGTCGTCGGGCAGGGCGTGGTGGAACGCGGTGTCGAAGCAGGCGATGTGCGCCGCGTCCGGCCAGCAGGCGCGAGCGGCGTCGATGCTCGCCAGATCACCGGGCATGTGCAGGGGCGCCCAGGCCACCAACGCCGTCAGGGACTCCCTGACGGCATCGGTGATGACGACGGACCGCTCGAACAACGAGCCGCCGTGGACGACACGATGGGCGACGGCCTGGGGACGGATGTCCCGGCAGGCGAGTAGCGCGGCGACGTGGGCGACGGCATCGGCCGCGCCGCCGCTGAACGGCTCCTGTACTGGCGGCATGCCAGTGTCGGTCACCGTGCAGCGGGCCTCGCTCGTGCCCAGCCGGTCGATCTCGGCGGTCAGCGACACGGTGGGGGTGCGCAGCGCCGCCTTGAGACTTGACGAGCCTGGATTGATCGTGAGTACCCGGGTCATGGGGTCCAGGTCCAGTCGCGGATTTCCGGCATGTCCTCGAGGTGCTCGCGGATGTGGACGTGGTGGCGGGCCAGCATCGCGTGGCAGTGCTCGGCCAGTTCGGTGCCCTTTTCCGGCACGCGGCGGGAGCGGCGAAGGGCCTCGACGACGAGGTGGTAGCGGCTCATGCGGTTGAGCACGACCATGTCGAACGGCGTCGTCGTGGTGCCCTGCTCGGTGAACCCGCGGACATGGAAGCGGCCTGGGGATGGGCGGCCGTGGAGCAGCTGGTGCACGGCGCGGGGGTAGCCGTGGAAGGCGAAGACGACATCAGTCCCGGCGGTGAACAGGTCCTCGAACTTCTGCTCGCTGAAGCCGTGCGGATGGTCGTCGGGGGGCAGCAGGCCCATCAGGTCCACGACGTTGACGACCCGGACGCGCAGGTACGGAACATGTTCGCGCAGCAGTTGGGCGGCGGCCAGGGTCTCGAGCGTGGGTACGTCGCCCGCGGCCGCCAGCACGACGTCGGGCTCGCCGTCATCGTTGCTCGCCCAATCCCAGACCGACGCGCCCGCCGCGCAGTGGGCGTCGGCGTCGGCCAGGTTCAAATACTGCAGGTGCTGCTGCTTGTCGACGACGATCAGGTTGACGTGGTCCCGGCTGCGCAGGCAGTGATCGGCGATCGACAACGTGGTGTTGGCGTCGGGCGGGAACCAGATCCGCACGACGGCGGGGGCGAGGGGGATCGCGGTGTCGATCAAGCCGGGTCCCTGGTGGGAGAAACCGTTGTTGTCGTTGCGCCAGCAGGTCGAGGTGAGCAGCACGTTGAGGGACGCGACCGGAGCACGCCAGGCCAGGTCGGCGGCGTGCTGGAGCCATTTGGTGTGCTGGATCAGCATCGACGCGGACACCATCGCGAACGCCTCGTAGGTCGCGAAGAGCCCGTGCTTGCCCGAGAGCAGGTATCCCTCCAGCCAGCCCTGGCACAGGTGTTCCGAGAGCACCTCCATCACCCGGCCGTCGGGTGAGAGGTGGTCGTCGGTGGTGAGCGTCGGTGCCTGCAGGCAGCGGTCGGTCGCCTCGAAGATGGCAGCGAGCCGGTTGCTGGCCGTTTCGTCCGGGCAGAACAGCCTGAAGTCGCCACCGCCGTCGGCTTCGCGGGTATTCGCCGTGGAGATGTCGCGCAGCAGTTCACCGAACGGGCGGGTGTTCTCGTGCTGCTCGACGCCGGGAGCCCGGACGGCGACGGCGTCGAGCTGTGCCGGGAGCTGCGCTCGATGCTGCCTGGGCTGAATTGCCTGATGCTGACGTCGTTCACCGACGAGCAGGCGATGATGAACGCGATCCTGGCAGGAGCGGACGGTTACGTCATCAAGGACATCAAGGGAATGCAGCTGGTCGAAGCGGTTCGCCAGGTGGGCGCTGGGCGGTCCCTTCTGGACAATCGCGCGGTCGCGGCACTGATGGCCCGGCTGCGGAAGACGGTGGAAACACCTGGCCCGCTGGCCGGGTTGACCGAGCAGGAACGTACGCTGCTCGATCTCATCGGTGAGGGTTTGACCAACCGGCAGATCGCCGAGCGGATGTTCCTGGCGGAAAAGACCGTCAAGAACTACGTGTCCCGCCTGCTTGCCAAACTGGGAATGGAACGGCGTACCCAAGCCGCGGTGCTGGTCACCGGGCTGCGCGACGCGGCCCCGCACACCGTGGAATAGATGGAAGCGGCTGAGACCGTTTGGACGGCGCTGGCTGTGCGACAGTGGATGCATGGCGACTGCGACGGGTAAGGGCAGGAGAACCGGCGACTGGACCGCGGGAGATCGCGGGCCGCCGGAGGATGCGCAGGTGCGTCCGCATCGTTTGGCACCCCGAATCCCTGATTGGATCGACGAAGACGTGGGCGTCCGCACCCGGATGGACGCGCTGCTGGAAGCAGTGCTCGCGGTCTCGTCAGGTATCGAGCTCGACGCCACGTTACGACGCATAGTCGCGGTGGCCATCGAATTGGTCGGTGCCCGTTACGGCGCGCTCGGTGTGCTCGGCGACGACGGAATGATGACTGAATTCGTCCATCTGGGCATCGACGATGACACCAGGAAGCTGATCGGCGCTCTGCCCACCGGGCATGGAGTGCTCGGCGTGGTGATCGAAGAGGGAAATCCCCTTCGGCTGGCCGACATTTCCCGCCATCCCGCTTCTCGCGGTTTTCCCGCCCACCATCCACCCATGCGTACTTTTCTCGGTGTGCCCATCCGCGCGCGTGGTGAGGTGTTCGGCCGGCTGTACCTGGCCGAGAAGTACGAGGGAGAGCAGTTCACCGCCGAGGACGAGGCGGCGGTGGCCGCGTTGGCGGGTGCGGCGGGGATCGCCGTGGACAACGCCCGGCTGTACGAGGAAGCTCGAAGCCGTCAGCGTTGGCTCGAAGCCACCAGCGAGATCACCGCTCACCTGCTCAGCGGCACAGACACGACCGAAGCCCTGCGGCTGATCGCCGGCCGCGCTGTCGAGCTGGCCGACGCCGATTACGCCCTGATCGCGCTGCCGGTGGACCCGGACGCGGTGCCGTCGGAGAGCGCGACGCTCGAGGTGATGATGTGCGCCGGCCCTGGTGGTGACGCGATGATCGGCCAGCGGATCCCGATCGGCGGGTCGACGATGGGCGCGGTGTACCGCGACCACGTGCCGCGCAGCGTGCCCAGCCTGGCGTTCGACCTCGTCGACGGGCTCGGCGTGAAACTCGGGCCCGCGCTGGCCGTGTTGCTGCGCTCGGGGGAGTCGACGTCCGGCGTGCTGCTGGCCCTGCGCAAGCCGGGTGCGGCCGCGTTCGACGAGCGGCAGTTGCGGATCGTGTCGTCGTTCGCCGACCAGGCCGCGATGGCACTGCGGCAGGCCGAACGGCAGACGACGGAGCGCGAACTGGACCTGCTGGCCGATCGCGACCGGATCGCGCGCGACCTGCACGACGACGTCATCCAGCGGTTGTTCGCCATTGGGCTGGCGATGCAGGGCACGTACCGGCACGCGAAGTCGCCGATCGTGAGCAAACGCCTTGCCGAGCATATCGACCAGTTGCACGAGGTGATCCAGGAGATCCGGACCACGATCTTCGATCTGCACGCGGACACCACCGGCGTCCTCGGGTTGCGTACCCGGCTGCAGAACGCGATCACCGAGGTGACCGCGAACGCCACGATCCGTACCACGGTCCGGATGTCCGGACCGCTCGACGTCGTGCCGGACGCCCTCGCCGAGCACGCCGAGTGCGTGTTGCGGGAAGCCGTCAGCAACGCCGTTCGACACGCGAAGGCCGCCGACCTGTCGGTGACCGTGTCGCTGGACGACGACCTGGTCATCGACGTCACCGACAACGGTGTCGGGCTGCCGGAGATCGTTGCCCGCAGCGGACTGCGCAACCTCGAGCAACGAGCCGCCGAAGCCGGTGGTTCCTGCACGATCACCCGACCCGACACCGGCGGCACGCGGCTGGCGTGGACCGCGCCGTTGCACTGAAAGCCGGACGGTCAGCTGAAAGCGGTCTTCAGCGCGGTCAGGGCGGCTCGCGGGTCGGACAGGCCGTGGTAGATCTCCGGGATGTCCTTGTCGATGTCGAGCAGTTCGTACACCGCGTGCATGGCTCCGCGTACCGAGTACTCGACGGTGAACACCACGTCCTCGGGGATTTCGGTGAACTGTCCGAGGAAGGCGAAGTTGACCGATCCCCGCGGTACGACGAGAGGGCGGTCTCGGGTTTCGCGTCGTTCGAACTGACTGGTGATGTAGGGCATCATCACCGGGATGATCGTAGTCGACGACTGGACGCTGTCTTCGATGTCGCTGAAGCCGAGCTGGCCGAGCAGTTCGGTGAGGATCTCCCGGCCGCTGGCCTCGGGCAGGGTCTTGTCGACGTAGTCGCCCTTCTTGTCCAGGAAAAGCCCGTAGCCCCAAAGGGTGTAGACGTCGTCGGGTTGGTTTTCGAAGTGTGGCTGGTGCGGTACGACGATCGACATCAGCCACCCGGAGTCCTTGAAGGTCATCAACGCGCCGGCGCCGGGCGCGTTACCGGTCCACTCCTCGATGCGCTGCAGCAGGAGGGGGCTGTGCATCGTCAGGGTGAACGATTCCCAGCGGGACTCCTCGATGTTTCCGCTGAAGGTGTTGGGACGGCCGAAGTCGGCGGCTTTGGGTGAGATGGCTTCCCAGAGCCGCCAGCCGCCGTCGCGCTTGTCCGTGACCTGCTCCGGAGCGTGGTCGTTGCCGCCCGCGGTGGCGTCCGCGGTCATCGAGCCGAGGGTGACGAACGCGTAGTCCTGGGCTCCGACCTCGTAGCTGCCTGGGATGTCGTCACGGCGGTAATGGATGCGGGTTGCCCGGCGGACACCGTCGTCTTCGGTGAAGTCGACGTCGGTGACGCGCACTCCGTGCTCGATGGAGACTCCGCGGGCGGTGAGCCAGGCTTGGACCGGGGCGATGATGGAGTCGTACTGGTTGAGCCGGGTACGGCGGACTCCGGCCAGGGTGTGGACACGCGGGAACTCCTGGATGAACCGCAGCAGGTAGCGCTTGAGTTCGATCGCGCTGTGCCAGTTCTGGAACGCGAAGGTTGTGCGCCACATGCACCAGAAGTTGGTGTCGAAGAAGTGGGGTGAGAAGAAGTCTTCTATCCGACGGGTGCTCATGAACCTCTCCGGAAGAGCCAGCAGCCGAGTGAGTTCCGCGCGGTCCTTGGTGGTCAGACCGAGGTCGGACGCGTCAAGGATGGTGTGGTCCCGGCCGATGATCCGTGCTTTGGCCTCGGTGGGCCATTTCTCGTTGAATTCGCGGACCTCCTCGCGGACCGACATGGTGTCGTCGGTCAAGGTCGGGATGCCTTCCAGGAGGTTCCACAGGCAGACGTAGGTCTCGTCGGTCAGCATGCGCCCGCCGCGGGAGACGTATCCCGCGACCGGATCGCCACTGCCGTCCATGGAGCCGCCGGTGAAAGGCAGTTCCTCCAGGACGTGGATATTCTTCCCGGCCATGCCGCCGTCCCGGATGAGGAGGACGGCGGCGGACAATGACGCGATCCCCGCGCCGACGAGGTAGGCCTGTGCGTCTGCCGGCGTTGCCGTGGTCATGATTTTCTCGCTTTCGGAGCTGGGTCGAAGGCCTCTGCTGACTCATGTTCGGGTGGCGGTCCGGGGCCCAGTAGGGCATTTGGTCCCCGGACCGCCGGTCGAACGGCCGCCCGCGACAGCCCCGCGTCGGTGAGGGAACGAAGTCACCCAGGCTGGGGACGTTGGACTCCTGTCCCCGGGCGGTCCGCTCCGTAGCGTTCGCATCCATCGGAGTCCGCGCACAGTCAAGTCCATTGTGGATCCAGCGCGATGGGGAACAGGGAGTGGTCCGCATGAGTCAGGCAGCAGGCACGATCGTGGTCGGCGTGGACGGGTCCGCCGAGGCGACCAGCGCGGTGCGCTGGGCCGCGGCCGAGGCCGCACCGCGCGACGTCGGTGTGCACCTTCTCTGCGCGCTCAACCCGATCATGGGTTCCTACGGTGCCGGGCTTCCGATTCCGCAGAGCATCTTCGACGACATGGACGCGAACGGACGTCGGGTGCTGGACGAGGCCACGAAAGTGGTCAGGGAAATCGGCCCGGATCTGGTGGTGACGACGGAAATGCCACTGCAGACGCCGATTCCCGTCCTCATCGGGCGTTCCGCCGAAGCGCGGACACTCGTGCTGGGTTCCTCCGGCCGTGGAGGCTTCGCGGGGATGCTGGTCGGGTCGACAACGGTGGCGGTGGCCGCGCATGCCCACTGCCCCGTCGTGGTGGTACGCGGACGTGACGGTGAGAACGCGCTGCCGCTTCACGGGCCGGTGGTGGTCGGCGTCGACGGCAGCCCCACGTCCGACGCGGCGGTGGGCGCGGCGTTCGACGAAGCGTCCTGGCGCAAGGTGCCGCTGGTGGCGGTGCACGCGTGGAGCGATGCCGACTACACGCAGATCCCACCGCCCGCGTACTTGAACTTCGACTGGGGCCCCGTGGGAGAGCACCAGGACAGGCAGCTGGCCGAGAGTCTCGCCGGCTGGCAGGAGAAGTACCCCGACGTCACGGTGGAGCGGGTCCCGGTCAAGGACCGGCCGCGCCACGAACTGCTCGAGTGGGCGACGCGGGCCCAGCTCGTGGTGGTCGGTACCCGGGGCCGGGGCGGATTCCGCGGTCTCCTGCTCGGATCCACGAGCCAGGCCCTGATCCACCACGCCCAGTGCCCGGTGATGATCCTTCGCCAGGACAACGAGTCGTGACCGATCCCAGCACACCTGAGGAGAGCACAAAGATGAGCGAGACAAGTCGCACGATCGTTGTCGGGGTGGACGGGGCCGAGTTCGGCCTGTTGGCTGTGCGGTGGGCGGCGCAGGTGGCTTCGCAACGCGGTTTCCAGCTGGAGATCGTGCACACGGTGCGCAGCCCTCGCCCCGCGTACGGAGACATCATGATGGGGTCGACCGAACTGGCTGACGCCGTTCGTGACGACGGCCGTCAGGTCATCGAGGATGCGGTCGCCGCTGCCCGCTCGATTGACGGGAAGCTCGAAGTGCGGACCGTGATGCCGACGGATTCACCCACCGAGAATCTGATCAGGCGGTCTCACTCCGCACGGATGGTCGTGGTGGGTTGCCGAGGTGCCAACGCGTTCACCGCGATGCTGCTGGGTTCGACCGCTGCGGCGGTGCTCAGTCACGCGGAGTGCCCGGTCGCGGTGATTCGTGGGCGGGCGGAGTCGGCGGAGTTCATCCCGGATGGTCCCGTCGTGGTCGGTATCGACGGCAGCCCGGTCAGCGAGCGGGCGCTGGAGGTGGCGTTCGAGGAGGCTTCGGTCAGGGCCATGCCGTTGGTTGTCGTGCACGCGTGGAGTGACGTCGCCTACGACGAGTTGGGTGGCTTGGCGCGGCTCGCGGTGAATTGGGAGTCGATCGAGGGCGCCGAGCGGCGTTATCTCGCGGAACGGCTCGCGGGCTGGGGGGAGAAGTACCCGGACGTCGAGGTCCGGCGGGTCCTGGTGCGTGACCGGCCGCGTCATGCCCTGCTGGAGTGGAGCGCGAAGGCGCAGCTCGTGGTTGTCGGTAGCCGGGGTCGCGGTGGGTTCCTGGGGTTGCTGCTGGGCTCGACCAGCCAGGCGCTGGCCCAGCACGCGAAGTGCCCGGTGCTGGTCGTGAGGCCGTCGAAGAACCCCTGACCCGGATGGAGAAGAAGGTGGGTACGACTTTCCAGTCGTACCCACCTTCGCTTTTCCAGCCTCAGGAGATCGGTATCGCCGGGCGTGGCTTCGACAACCCACCCAGCAGGTCCTGCCAGGTCACCATGCCAACCACGTGGCCGCCGTCGAGTACCGGCACCGACCGAAGCCGCTTGTCGACCATGATGGCGGCAAGCTCGGTCAGCGTGCCGCTCGGCCGGGCGGTAGGGCCTGGCCGGCGCATCAGCGAGCCCGCGGTCGGGTGGCCGTCGAGCATGGCCCCGGTGTCCGGATCACCGCACCCACGCGGCTCGGACAGGTAGCGGGCACCGATGAGGTCGGCCTCCGACAGCACTCCGAGCAGACTGCCGCCGCTGTCGACGACCGGCAGAGTCGTCACTCGGTTGTCGGTCATCAGGACCGCGGCTGCCTCGGCCGTCATGGTGGGGGAGGCCGAGACGACCGGTGTGCTCATCACTTCGCTGATACGCATGTCCGGAAGTGTCGGCTGCCGCGGGCGGCGACGAAACGGCAGGAAGTCCTCGGGCGACGAGCCGTAGGTCCTTCGTGTGAGCCTGTCGCACTCCGGGGCAACGCGGGACCAAGGTCCTTCGGGGTGAGGTCCAGCGTCACTGTCGTCGGCTGTGGCGAACGAGCACGCTGAGGCGGCCATCCCATCCGGTCAGGAGCGCGCTGATGATCATCACCGAGTCACGGGTCCGCACGGCCGGGCTGGAAGCCGCCGTGCGGGCACCTTCGCCGTACAACACCCAGCCGTGGATCTTCGAGGTCGGGCCCGTGGGTGTCGATCTGTTCCTCGACGAGGACCGGGTCCTGGCCGTGGTCGACACTGGCGGCAGGGAAGCGCGGCTGGCCTGTGGCGCCGCGATCCTGAACTTCCGGCTCGCGGTGGCCGCCGCAGGCTGGGCGAGCACGGTGGAACTGCTGCCCGACCGGACGCGCCCGGAGTTGCTGGCCCGGCTCGGAATCGGACAGGCGCGGTGTCCGAAGGCCGAGGAGTCTCGGCTCGCCGCAGCCATCCCCAGGCGATTTAGCAACCGGCGTCCGTTCACCGAAGCACCGGTTCCGGCGCACGCCCGACATGCCGTCACGGCGGCCGCACGCGCGGAAGGCGCGAACCTGCTCCTGCTCGACGAGAGTGGAACCTTGGGCACCGTGGCGTCCCTGGTCCGGCGCGCGGACACCGTTCAGGGAGAGGATCCCGCGTTCCATCGTGAGCTGGCCGAGTGGACTTCCGAGCGGGGTGGTGGCGACGGCGTGCCCGCGTTCGCGGGCGGTCCTCGCTCGGCGGGTGGGCTGCTCCCGGTGCGGCACCACGGACCGGATTCCCAGCCCGAGCGGCCCTACGAGCGTGACCCGGTGATCGTGGCCCTCACCACGCCGTCGGACGGCCCGTTGTCCCAGCTGAGGGCGGGGCTGGCTCTGCAGCGGGTGCTGCTCACCGCGACCGATCTCGGCTTGAGTGCTTCGTTCCTGTCGCAGCCGATCGAGATCGCCGGTATCAGGGCGGAGCTCCATCAGCTGTTGGGTGCCCACGAACATCCCCAGTCGCTGTTGCGCCTGGGATACGGCTACCCGGGATCGCCCACCCCCAGGCGCCCACTCACCGCCGTGACAAGGCGAATCCCGCTTTGAGGAGTATCGATGACCGCCGGTCTCAACGCCCTGCTCGCCGACGGACAGGTCGTCACGGTCCGGCCGCTGACCGAAGCCGACACCGGCGCCGTGCTGGCACTGCACCAGGGTCTCGGCGAGCGCGACCGATACCTGCGCTTCTTCACCCTGCACCCGATCGAGCTACCTGAGCTCGCCGCCACCATCGCGGCGGGCCCGAGCGTCGGCGCCTTCGTCGGCAGCAGGCTGGCGGGAATCGCCAACTATCAGCCGTTGGCTGACCCGGTTGATGCCGAAGTTGCCTTGGTGGTGGACCGCACCGTGCAGGCACACGGCGTCGGCACCCTGCTGCTCGAGCACCTGGTCTCGATCGCGCGCCGACACGGCGTGCGCCGCTTCGTCGCCGAAGTACTGGCGGAGAACGCGAAGATGGTCCGTGTGTTCGCGGACTGCGGGCTGGCCTGCACCATCAGCCGCGGTGGCGCCGAGCGCGAGGTGGAACTGATCCTCGACGAGTCGGAAGGGTATCTCGACGCGCTGGGCGACCGAGAGCGCATCGCCGACATCGCCAGCCTGCGATCGGTGCTAGCTCCGACGTCGGTGGCGGTCGTCGGAGCGAGCGCGCGGACAGGCTCGGTGGGCAACTCCGTGCTCCGCAACCTGCTCGGTGGCGGGTTCACCGGAAGCCTCCACGCGGTGAATCCTCATCGGCCGGAGATCATGGGCGTGACCTGCGTCGCGTCGCTGGCGGACCTGCCCGTTCCGGTGGAGCTGGTGGTGATCTGTGTGCCCGCAGGCGGAGTGCCCGCGGTGGTCGAGGAGTGCGGACGCCCCGGCGTCCGGGCGATCGTGGTGATCACCTCCGGGATCACCGGCACCGGGACAGAAGACTTGATCAGGGAAACCGTGCACCGCTACGGGATACGGCTGGTCGGGCCGAACTGCCTCGGTGTCGCCAATACGGCGGCCGCGGTACGCCTGGACGCGACGTTCGCTCGCGGCACCGTGCCCGCCGGGCGGGTCGGCGTGGTCACTCAATCCGGGGGAGTGGGCATTGCCCTGCTCGAATCACTCGCCGCGCTCGGACTGGGCATTTCGACGATGGTGTCGACCGGCGACAAGTACGACGTCAGCGGCAACGACCTCCTCAGGTGGTGGTGGCACGACGACTCCACCGACATCGCCGTGCTCTACCTCGAATCGTTCGGCAACCCCCGCAAATTCAGCCGGATCGCCCGCGCACTGGCCCGTCGTAAGCCGGTGCTCGCGGTGCGTGGCGCCGGCACAGCGGTGGCCCAGCAGGCGGCCGCCGCGCACACCGGGGCTCCATCGATTCCTTCGTCCACGAAGGACGCGCTGTTCGCGCAGGCCGGGGTGACCGTGCTGGACACGATCACCGAACTGGCCGAGCTCATCGCGGCACTGTCCTGGCAGCCGCTTCCGGCCGGGGACCGGGTCGCGGTGGTCAGCAACGCCGGCGGTGCGGCGATACTCGGCGCGGACGCCTGTGTCCGGCACGGCTTGACCTTGCCCGCGCTCGCAGCGTCCACTCTGGACACACTGAGCGCACTCTTACCGGGCTATGCGAGCCTGGCCAATCCGCTCGACACCAGCGCTGTTGTCGATCCGGCCGTGTTCGCCGCGTGTGTGGATGCCGTGCTGGCCGACGGGGCTGTCGACGCGGTCCTCGTCGCGGGCGTGCCCACCGGGGCCGGGGATCCGCTCGGCGCCCTGCATCGGCCCGCGG
Organism: Amycolatopsis sp. H20-H5; assembly: GCF_035828755.1. Lineage (NCBI taxonomy): Bacteria > Bacillati > Actinomycetota > Actinomycetes > Pseudonocardiales > Pseudonocardiaceae > Amycolatopsis > Amycolatopsis sp. H20-H5. The sequence continues at coordinate 20,756 of NZ_JAYMZS010000139.1, forward strand.
CCGAGGGAAAACCGATCCTCGCGATCCGGCCGGGACAGCTGGAATCAGTGCGGAGGCTGAGTGACATACCCGGCGACGCGCCGATTCCGTGCTACGGCGACCCCGCTGCCGCCGCCGCGGCGCTGGCCCGGATGGCGGCGCGCGCCCGATGGCTCAGCGAACCGGTCGGAACGGTACCGGATCTCGCCGATGTGGATCTCGCCGGTGCGTCCCTGCTGGTGGCCGAATACCTCCTCGATCGTCCTGGCGGAGGCGCGCTGCCCACGGCCGCAGGCGCCGCTCTGATGGGCTTCTTCGGGCTCTCCGTGACCGAGCACCCGCGTGCCGGGCGTGAACTGATCGTGCGAGCCGACTCGGACGGCACCTTCGGCCCCGTCCTGACCTTCGGGCTCGGCGGGGTGGACGTCGACCTGCTCGACGACCGCGCCTACCACGTCGGGGCACTGACGACGACCGGGGCTGATGCCCTGATCCACGGGCTCAGGAGCTCGGAGTGGTTGTTCGGGGCCACCGCTGTGGAGGTACTCGACGTGCCCGCGATTCGCGATCTGCTGCTCAGGGTGGCCGCGCTCGTCGCGCTGCTGCCGGAAGTGTCCGGGGTCGAGCTGACGTCCGTGGTCGCCGATGACACCGGGTGCGTGTTCGGTCAGGCAAGGATCACCCTGGTTCCGCGGCCGGCGGGCGACCCCTACTTGCGGTCTCTTCGCGTCTGAACACGAAACGCGGCGA
>NZ_JAYMZS010000140.1:0-20580 GCF_035828755.1 Amycolatopsis sp. H20-H5
CGGCGAAGGAGCGCCTGTTCCGCGACCCGCCACCGACGGCGTCAGCAGCGCTGAGCCGCATCGCGCACCAGGCGGCGGACCACCTGACGGGCACGGAGCGGCACAACCTCGCGGTCTGCCCCGAGCAGGACTGCCGGGGCGTGTTCACCAACCACGGCGCGCGCCGTCGCTGGTGCCCCGACCCGGCCTGCGCGAACAGGGGCCGGGTCCGCGCCCACCGCGAGCGTCAGAAAGCCGGCCCCACCGCGGCGAAACCTACAGAATCCGGCGCAGCGCCACCGGACCGCGCGCCCGCTTCCGCCACTCCCGGGGATAGCCCAGCGAAACCTCCTCGAAGCGGACCCCGTCGGCTTCGGTAGTCCGCGGGATGTGCAGATGCCCGTAGACCGCGACCTCCGCGCGGAACCGCAGGTGCCAGTCCTCGGTCTCGGTCGTCCCGCACCACAGCGCGAACTCGGGCCAGTAGAGCGGCGCCGTCGGATGGCGGTGCAGCGGCCAGTGCGACATCAGCACGGTCCCGTGGTCCGCCGGGACGGCCGAGAGCCGCTCCACACTGGTCTTCACCCGATCGGCGCACCAGGCCTGGCGGCTCGGGTACGGATCGGGGTGCAGGAAGTACTCGTCGGTGCAGACGACCCCGGCCTCCTTGGCTTGGTCGAGCGCGACCTCAAGGGTCGCCCCCGCCGCGGCCGGCGTCCGCCAGCTGTAGTCGTAGAGCAGGAACAGCGGGGCGATGGTGAGCGGGCGATCCCCGTGCTCCCACACCGGGAACTCGTCCTCTGGGGTGAGGACGTCGATCTCACGGCAGCGGTCGACCAGGTGCTCATACCGGGCGAGCCCGCGAAGCTGGCACGGATCGTTCGCCGTCGTCCAGAGCTCGTGGTTGCCCGGCACCCAGACGACCTTGGCGAACCGCTCCCGCAGCACGCGCAGGGTGTCGATCACCGCGTCGACCCGCTCGGCGACGTCACCGGCGACGAGCAGCCAATCCTCGGGCGAGTCAGGGACGACGGAGTCGACGATCGGGGCATTGCCCTCGTGAGTCATGTGGAGATCGCTGGTGGCGAAGAGATGCGGCACTCCCCCACCGTAAGGCAATCCGGGCTCTCGCTGTCGCCGATCGCCGAGGCTGTACCAGTCCGGTCAGCACGACGAGCCCGGCGAGCACGTGCGCACCGGCCTGGACGTCGAGGAGCACGGCGTGGCCGAGGACACGGTCGAGCGCCCCTGCCAGCAGCGCGCCGAGCGCGGTGAAGGCCGCCGTCGCCGCGAACGCGGTGCTCAGCACCCGCCCGGCACGCACGGGTGCGACGGCGGTCTGGACGACCGACAGCAGCCCCAGCGCGCCCCAGCCGAGCAGCTTCTCGGGCGCGACCCTGCGAGCCGTCGTCGCCACCGCGAAGCCCTCGACGAGGCCGCCGAGCACGTAGACCACGAACAGCACCAGGAACACCCTGGGCGAGCGAACTGAACGCCGACGCGCGGCCGGTGGTCCTCAGCCGCCGGTCGCACGTGTGGGAAGGGTCGGGCGCTCGTAGCCCTGTCAAGGACCCTGACTACCCTGATCCCGGAAGTAGCTGCACGAAGCAGCTACCGCGCCACACAACTACTGCCCGAGGATCACCCTTGCCCGACCTGCGAGAACTGGCCACCGCGACCGCGCTGGAGATCCCCCAGTTCATCAGCGCCACCGCGCTCTTCCAGGCGGCCGTGGCCGATCAGCTCGGTGTCACCGCCACCGAGCTGCACTGCCTCCACCTGGTCAGCAGCGGCACCGCGACCTCCCCGACCGAGCTGGCGCGCGTGCTCGGCATGACCACCGGCGCGCTCACCCGCATGCTCGACCGGATGGAACGAGAGCGGCTCGTCGAGCGGGTCCCCGACCCTTCGGATCGGCGGCGGCTCTCGATCCGCCCGCTGGGCGACCGGCTTGAAGAGCTCGCCGAGCTGTACGCGCCGATGGCACGCTTCCTCAGCGAAGGTCTCTCCCGCCTGGACCGCCGCCAGCTCACCGCGATGCTCGGCTTCCTCAACGAAAGCCGCGTGCACGCCGAGGAAGAGGCCGCACGCCTTCGCGAGGACGGCGCCGCGCACGCCACCCGACGGGTGACGTGACCTCCGCGATAACCAGTTGCTATCCCTACAGTTGTTGCATTAGTCTTCGGTTCATCATGGACAACTGATCCCGCCCCCTCCTCAGCCCGAGGCAGCCTCCCGGTCGAGCACGGCTCCCGGACGGCCTTCACGCCCGGCGGGGAACCCTTCTGTCCAGGGCCCGGTGATGCGGCATGTCTCCCTCTCTTTCCTTGCAGGCCAAGGACCTCGTTCACGCCTACGGCACCCGCACGGTGCTCGACGGCGTCTCACTGATCGCGTCGGCAGGCCGGCGGCTCGGCCTCGTCGGCGAGAACGGCGTCGGGAAATCCACGCTGCTCCGGCTGCTGGCCGGGGTCGAGTCACCGCAGTCCGGCGAGGTCCGGCGCGGCGACGACGTCGGCTTCCTTCTCCAGGAGCTGCCCTTTCCCGGCAGCGCCAGGTTTTCCGACGTCGTCGACGGCGCGCTCGCCGAGATCCGGGCGGCGAAGGCGCGGCTCGACGAACTCACCGCGCTCGTCACCGACCGGCCCGGTGACGCGGGCGTGCTCGACGAGTACGGCCGGGTGCTCGACTGGGCCCAGTCACACGATCTGTGGGACGCCGACCGGCGGGCCGAGCTGGTGTGCGACGGCCTGGGGCTCGGCGGGATCGACCCGGCGCGCCCGCTCGGCACCCTGTCGGGCGGGCAGCGCTCGAGGCTCGGCCTCGCCGCGCTGCTCATCAGGCGGCCGGAAACCCTGCTGCTCGACGAGCCGACCAACCACCTCGACGACCCGGCCATGGAGTTCCTCGAGCGACACCTGGCGACCTGGACCGGGGTCATGGTGCTGTCCTCGCACGACCGCGTCTTCCTCGACGCGGTGTGCACCGACATCGTCGACCTCGATCCGGCGCTCGGCGGGCCTGCCCGCTACGGCGGCACGTATTCGGACTACCTCGTGCAAAAGCGCGCCGAACGCGCGCGCTGGGCACAGCGTCACGCCGAAGAACAGGACGAACTCAAGGAGCTGCGGGAATCGGTGGACGTCACCGCCCGCGGCGTCGCGCACAACCGGGCGGCGCGCGACAAGGACAAAATGCTCTACGGCTTCAAGACGGGGAGGGTGCAGAAACAGGTGTCCCGCCGGGTCCGCAACGCCCAGCTGCGGCTCGACGAGCTGGACCGGGACCAGGTGCGCAAGCCCCCGGCGCCGCTGCGGTTCCGGGGTGAGCTGACCGGCCGGACCGGCTCGGACAAGATCGCGCTCTCCGTGCGTGACCTCGAATTGGCCGGACGGCTCAGCCTGGCGACCCTGGACATCACGACCTCGTCGCGACTCCTGATCACCGGCGGCAACGGGGCGGGGAAATCCACCCTGCTCGAGGTCCTCTCCGGCAGGCTGACGCCGTCCTCCGGAACTGTCCACAGTGGACGCGGGGTGCGGATCGGCCTGCTCGAACAGGACGTGACGTTCCCGGATCCGGCCAAGAGCGCCCAGCGCGTCTACCGGGAGACGCTCGGCGAGCAGGCACCGGCGCTCAGCGTTCTGGGGCTGCTCGCGCCCAAGGATCTCGGCACCCCTGTCGGGGCGCTGTCGGTCGGCCAGCGGCGGCGGCTCGCGCTCGCCGTGCTGCTCGCGGAACCACCCCAGGTCCTGTTGCTCGACGAACCGACCAACCACATCTCGCTGTCGCTGGCGGAAGAGCTGTTCGCCGCGCTCGGCACGGCACCGGGCGCGGTGGTGATCGCCTCGCACGACCGCTGGCTGCGCCGTGGCTGGCAGGGACAAACCCTCGAACTCGAAGCCGGAAAAGAGGTTCGCCCATGACTGCGACCGTGACACTCGACCATGTTTCGAAGGCGTTCCCGGGACGCACACTCCTGCGACCTACCGGGGCGCGGTCGTCGTGGTCTCGCACGACCGGCTGTTCCGCCGCCGTTTCACCGGCGACACCCTCGCCCTCGTCCCCGCCGACCTGCCCAAGGCACCTAACCCACCCGCGCGCCCCCGCCAAGCCGTATAGGTCGTTATACAGCTTGAGTGGTCCCTGAAGGCCACCATGACGGCGTTTAACGCCGTCATGGTGGCCTTCAGGGACAGTTCTAGAGCGCGATGCCGAGCAGGCTGTCGACGGCCAGCTTGATCAAGCCGGGTGCGCCGGTGTCGGTGCCGTCGCGGCGCAGGGCCTCGGTGACCCAGGCGTCGAGGGCCGCGATCGCCTTCGGGGTGTCGAGGTCGTCGGCGAGGTGCTCGCGCAGCCGGTCGACAGTGTCCTCGGCCGCGGGGCCCGCCGACAGCGACACGGCCTCGCGCCAGCGTTCCAGCCGCGTGTTCGCGTCGGCCAGCAGGGCATCGGTCCAGGCCCGGTCGGTGCGATAGTGACCGGCGAACAGCGCGAGCCGGATGGCGCCGGGGTCGACGCCGTCGGCGCGCAGCCGCGACACGAAGACCAGGTTGCCGCGCGACTTGGACATCTTCTCGCCGTCGAGCCCGATCATCCCGGCGTGCGTGTAGTGCCGCGCGAACGGCCGGTCCCCCGCCAGCGCCTCGGCGTGCGCCGCGCTGTACTCGTGGTGCGGGAACGCGAGGTCCGAGCCGCCGCCCTGCAGGTCGAAGCCGAGCCCGAGCCGGTTGACCGCGATCGCGCTGCACTCGATGTGCCAGCCGGGCCTGCCCTCCCCGACCTCGGACTCCCAGGAGGGCTCACCCGGCCGGGCGAGGCGCCACAGCAGCGCGTCCAGCGGGTGCCGCTTGCCTGCCCGGTCCGGGTCGCCGCCGCGCTCGGCGAACAGCTTGTTCATGGTCTCGAGGTCGTAGTTCGACTCGTACCCGAAATGCCCGCTCGCGCGGTGGTCGAAGTAGACGTCGGGGTACTCCGGGTCGTCGGCCCGGTAGGCACTGCCGTCGGCGAGAAGCTTCGCGATGACCTCGACGATCTCGGGGATGCTCTCGACCGCGCCGACGAACTGCCGCGGCGGCACCACCCGCAACGCCGTCATGTCCTCGCGGAACAGCGCCGTCTCCCGCATGCCGAGCACGATCCAGTCACCCTTGTCGCGCTGGGCGCGCTCGAGCAGCGGCTCGTCGATGTCCGTGACGTTCTGCACGTAATGGACCTCGTGCCCGGCGTCCTGCCACAGCCGGTTGACCAGGTCGAACGCGAGATACGTCGCGGCGTGGCCGAGATGGGTGGCGTCGTAGGGCGTGATGCCGCAGACGTACATCCGGGCGGTGGCACCCGGCGCCGTCGGGCGGATCTGCCCGGTCGAGGTGTCGTGGAGCCGCAGCGGGCGGGGGGTGCCGGGAACCCGGGGCACGTCGACCGATGACCAAGTCTGCATACCCTCGACTCTAGGCGGCGCTCCGGCGCGCATTCCCGCCCGGTGGGAAACCGGTCCTGACCAGCGATCCCGCGCCATGAACGGACTGTTTATGGCGAAAAACGCCATAAACAGTCCGTTCATCTCACGCCGGGTTCCGTCTCACCCCCAGGTCAGGCGGAACCGGCGCGCGCCGCGTTGGCGGCCGCGGCGTCCCGGATGAAGGCGCCGATCCCCGGCCGCTGCTCGTCCTCGCGCACCAGGAACCCCAGCTGCACCGGCTCGGTCACGTAGAGCTCGGCGACGTTGCGCTGCATCGGGTAGCCGCACTCCCCCATGAACCGGCCGAGCATCGCGCGGTGCTCTTCGGCGAGGTCCATCGCCTCGGCAGTGCCGGGCGCGGCCCCGGCGTCCACCAGGGCGACCAGTCGTCGCACCCAGTCCTTCCGGATGGCTTCCGAGTCGATCCAGTCCTGCTTCGACAGCGGCGGTACGTCCGCCTGCCACTCCTTCGTGTGTCCCCACCGCTGTGCGGCTTCCTCCGCGTAGCCCTCGGGCTCGCGGAAGTCACCGAACACCTCGAACTTCTCCTCAGGCGTCAACGCGTTGCCCATTTCCTTCGCCTCCATCGTGTGTTCGACGGAAGCCACCATCCGCTGGAGCCTGGCGATGCGTTCGAGCAGCAGCTCACGCTGGTTCTTGAGCTGCGCCATCGCGTCGGCGCCAGGGTCGTCCATGAAGGTGGCGATCGTCTCGAGGGGGAAACCGAGCTCCCGATAGAACAAGATCCGCTGCAGCCGGTCGAGATCGCCGTCGTCGTAACGGCGGTAGCCCGCGTGAGTCCGACCGCTCGGCCGCAGCAGGCCGATCTCGTCATAGTGGTGCAGCGTGCGCACAGTGACCCCGGCCACTGCCGAGACCTTGCCCACCGGGTACTCCATCGTTCCCCTCGTTTCCCTTGGGCCGTTCGGCCCTTGCGCTGACGACGATGCCGCCTCACGCGACGTGAGGGTCAAGTCCGGAAACGAGCTTAAGTGGAGACGAGGATCACTCGCGATCCGTGGCAGTATAGGTCGTTATACAGTTCCCTGGTGCGGCGATGTCGTCCGGGTCGAACGCCGTGCCCGGCGCGACCGCGCCCGCGACCGTCACCGACGCGAGGTGGACCCCGGCCGGGCCGTACTGCTTGTCCAGCAGGGCCACCAGCGTGCGGAGCCCGGCTTTGCCGAGCGAAAGGCTCACGTACTCCGGCAGCGGCGGTGGTGAGCGCACCGACGACGTTCACCGACCAGGCGTCCAGCTGCGCGCGCACAGACAGTTCGCCCGGTTTGTCCAGCTGGATGAGCGCCACGTTATAGACCACGACGTCCGGCGTGCCGAACTCCGCGGCCGCCTTGTCGAGCGCCGTCCGGAGCGCGAGTTCGTCGGTGCTGTCGGCGGTCAGGGCGAGGACGGGGGCGCCGCGGACTGCCGCCGCCGGGGACTGCGTTCTCGCGATGAGAGTGACGGGCAGGTCCTCTCGCGCGAACCGGCGGGCGACGGCGAGGCCGATTCCGGGCCCCGCCCCGACGACCACGGCTCCTGGCATCGCTGACTTCTTCACCTGTTCGATGACTGGTGAAGGCAAGCCCCGGATCAGCGGCGGACGCGCAGGTAGTCCTCCACCACCGCGGCGCCGAGGCCGTCGAGATCCGGCGCGACCACCCGGCCGCCGGAGCGCCGCGCGAGGAGGTTGACGAAGTCCGTCAGTCGCGGGTCGTCCCCGAGCCGGAACACCGTCACCGAGGCGCCGAGCTTCGCCAGCTTGTCCACTTCGGACACCGTCTTGTAGAGGGTCAGCGGTTCGGGCGGGTAGGAGAACTCCGCCGAGCCGTCGGGCTCCAGATGCGCGGTCGGCTCACCGTCGGTCACCATCAGCACCACCGGCTGCGCGTCGGGATGCCGGCGCAGGTGCCGTCCGGCGAGCAGCAGCGCGTGGTGCGCGTTGGTGCCCTGCTCCCAGGCACCCTCCAGCCCGACGAGCTCGGCCAGCTCGACCGCGGTCGCGTACCGGCCGAACGTGATGAGCTGCAACGCGTCGTTGCGGAACCGGGTGGTGATCAGCTGGTGCAAGGCGAGCGCGGTGCGTTTCATCGGCAGCCAGCGGTCCTCCTGGACCATCGACCAGGACGTGTCCACCAGCAGCGCGACAGCCGCCCGCGAGCGGTGTTCGGTCTCGATCACCTCGACGTCCTCGACATCGAGCCGGACCTTGCGCTCCCCGGTGGACACCGACCGCAGCACGGCATTGCGCACCGTCCGGGACACGTCCCACGGCTGCGTGTCGCCGAACCGCCATGACCTGCTCGACCCCGTCGGCTCGCCCGCGGCCCCCGCCGACTCGGTCTCCCGTTCGCCGCCCTTGCCCCGCAGCGCGTTGACCACATCGGCCAGCGCTGTCTCGCCGAGACGGCGCAAAGCCTTGGGCGACAAGCGAAGCGACCCGTCGGGTGCCCGCTCGAACAGGCCCTGCCTGCGCAGCTCCCGTTCCAGTTCGGACAGTCGCCGCGCGTCCACCCCGGCATCAGGGCCGAGCTGCCGCTTGAGCGCGTCCATGTCGATGTCTTCGAGCCGCGCGCCGGGATAGGACTGCCCGAGCTGCTCGGCCAGCGCGTCCAGCTCCGCCAGGTCGGACATCGCCTGCGCGCCCTCGCCGAGACCCAGCGGATCCTTGCCGCGGAACCGTTCCGACGAGGTCCAGTCCTCACCGGGGCGCAGCGACTGCAGCTGCGCGTCCAAAGTGGACAGTTGCTGGGCGAGCCGAGGATCGCCGAACGCCTGCTGGGAAAGCTCGGCCAGCTGGGCGCGCTGCTCGGCGCTCATGGAGTTGAGCATCCGCTGTGCGGCGGCGGCCCTGGCGGCGAGGACGTCGATCAGCTCGTCGACCGTGCGCGGGTTCTCCGGGAAGAACTCGCCGTGCCGGCTCATGAACTCGTCGAACCGCTCGGCGATGTCGTCGACGCCCTGCGCGTGCGCGGCCAGCAGGGCGTTGAGGTCGGCGAGCATCTGGTTGATCCGCTCGACGTCCTCGGGCCCGGCGTTCTGCAACGCCTCCTTCATGCCCTTGAACCGCGCGTCGAGCAACTCCTGGCCCAGCAGCTCGCGGATGCGTTCGTAGCTCTCCCGCGCCTCGCTGGACCGCCAGTCGTACTCACCCAGCTCCCGCACCGCCGCGGCCGTACCGGGTGGCAGCGCGTCGAGCTGGGCTTCCCGGAAACGCGCGTCGTCGTCGGGGTCCGGGAACAACGCCCGGCGCTCGGCTTCGAGAGCCTGCTCCAGCAGCCGCTGGACCTCCTGCAGCGTGCCGTCGAGGTTGTGCCGCCGCTGGATCTCCGACCGGCGCTGCCAGAGCCGCCGGGTCATCTCGTCGAGGCCCGACGTCCGCTCGGTGCCCCGGCGAAGCAGCTCCTCCAGCGCGGCGCGCGGCGACGCGCCCGCCATGACGTCCCGGCCGATCTCGGCGAGCGCGTCGCGCAGGTCGGCAGGCGGCGCGAGCGGGTCCGGCCCGTCGTGCCACGGGCCGTAGGAGTACCCCTCGGGGAGCGCGCTCATTGGCCGTAGACGGTCGTCGTGTCGTCGGAGTCCTTGGCCAGCTGCCTGGACAGGAACAGCGACTCCAGCGCCAATTCGACCGCGGCCGCGATACGACCGGCCGGTTCGTCGGCTCCGACGCCCGCCCGCTGCGCGACCTCGTGGAGCACGGGCAGCTCCGGCAGCGCGGCCAGGACGTCCTTGCCGGGCACGCGCTCGCCGGTGGCGACCAGATGCCCGTCGGCGACAGCGGCCGCGAGCGGACGCAGGTCGAGACCGGCGAACCGCTCGCGCGCGGTCTCCGCGACAGCCCGGCGCAGCAGGTGCACGAGGTGCTCGGTCTCCCGGCCTTCCTCGCCCGGCTCGAACTCGATCTTGCCGCGCAGCACGGCTGGCACCGCGTCCAGGTCGACCGGGCGGGCGACCGCCGGGTCTTCACCGGTGAGGGCCGAGCGGCGCAGCGCGGCGGCCGCGACGGTCTCCGCCGCCGCGATCGCGAACCGGGCCGAAACACCCGAACGCTGGTCGACCACCGCCGACTCGCGCAGGTTGCGGACGAACCTCGCCAGCACCTCCAGCAGCGGCTCGCCCACCTCGGCCACGAGATGCGCCTCCTGCTTGACGACGGCCACCTCGGCGGCGACGTCGAGCGGGTAGTGCGTGCGGATCTCGGCGCCGAAGCGGTCCTTCAGCGGGGTGATGATGCGGCCGCGGTTGGTGTAGTCCTCGGGGTTCGCCGTCGACACCAGGAGCACGTCCAGCGGCAGGCGCAGGGTGTACCCGCGGACCTGGATGTCGCGCTCCTCCATCACGTTGAGCAGGGCGACCTGGATGCGCTCGGCGAGGTCGGGCAGCTCGTTGATGGCGACGATGCCGCGGTGCGCGCGGGGAACCAGGCCGAAGTGGATGGTCTCGGGATCGCCGAGACTGCGGCCCTCGGCGACCTTCACCGGGTCGACGTCGCCGATCAGGTCACCGACCGAGGTGTCGGGGGTGGCCAGTTTCTCGGTGTAGCGGAGGCTTCGGTGCAGCCAGCCGACGGGCAGCTCGTCGCCCAGCTCGGCGGCGCGGCGCAGGGACGCGGGGGTGATCGGTTCGAGGGGGTGCTCGGCGAGCTCGGAGCCCTCGATCACCGGGGTCCATTCGTCGAGCAGGCCGGCGAGCGAGCGCAGCAGACGGGTCTTGCCCTGGCCGCGTTCGCCGAGCAGCACCACATCGTGCCCGGCCAGCAGGGCGCGCTCGAGCTGAGGCAGCACCGTGCGCGAAAACCCGACGATGCCGGGCCAGGGGTCCTCACCGGCACGCAGGGCGGCGAGCAGGTTGTCGTGGATCTCTTGTTTGATCGTGCGCGGGGCGTACCCGGCCGCGCGGAGTTCCCCGGCTGTCCGGGGCAGAGCTGCTGGAGCTGCGTTCACTCCTACGACGCTACTGACCGTTCGGCCGTCCGTCGACGTGGAGCAGCTCCAGCGTGGGCGTCGACCACGCTGTTCGTGAAGCCCGGTAAAATAGCTCGTCGTGTGCTGTCCCAGTGCGACCTTCGCCGTCTGGTCCTCAGCGTGGCTCCACGGGGCCGCCGCGTCAGACGATGTGCTCGACGCCCTCCTGTCCTGGGGAGAGGCGCATGACGTGGTCGCCGCCGATCCCGCCGCGGCGGACGCGTTCGAGCTGCCCTTGGCGTTCAACCGCGCCGCGACCCCGGTGCAGCTGCTCGTCGCCCTGCGCGCGCAGAGCGCGACGAACCTGCAGCTGGTGCTCCCGGTGCCCGGCGACGTCCGCGGGCTCGGCGGTGGCGGGCCGTTCACCGAATCGGCCCTGCGCAGCGGCGAGGCCGCGGTGCTGCCCGAACTCGGCTTCGGCGTGGTCCCCCAGGCGATCGCGGAGGGCCTGATGCGGTGGACGGTGTTCTCGCTGACGAACCGGACCCAGCCCGAGTATCGCGGGCTGGCCGAAGCCGAGCACGGCCTCACCGACGCCATCCGCGCCAGCGCGGGCGCGCTGCAGACTCTCGACGTCGCCAGCGACCGCAGGGGCGTCCGCGCCGAGCTCTCCGCCCGGCTGCGCTCAGCGCCGGACGTCCAGTGGCCCGCCGGGACCCCGGGACGTTCACTGCGCGTGTTGCAGCGCGCGGAGGAGATCACCGCCATCCTGGCCATCGCGCAGACCGACGACCCCGGCGGCGCCCTGTCAGCCTCGGCGACGGTCCGCCGTGCCGAGGCCCTGCGACCGCTGTCCGACGCCGTGCGCGACGCGCGCTGCGCGGCGGTCAACGAGGCCGTGCGGGTTTTCGCCGACCAGGCGGACCGGACGCCGTAGCCCGACTCCGTTCATGGCGCTTGTCAGCGGGTGGGGCGCTTCGCGGGCTCGCAGCAGCCGATGGCGCAAGGCGCACCGTTGAGCGTGCAGCCCGCGGACGGGAACGGCGACAGCTTCCGCGCCGGTACGTCCTCCAGGTGCTCGCGGATCAGCTCGACGACGAGCTCCGCGAAACGCGGGTCGGTGTCCGGGGTCGCCGCGCGGGCGAAGCCCATCCCGAGCTCACCGGCGCGTTCGGCCGCCTCGTTGTCCAGATCCCAGATCACCTCCAGGTGATCCGAGACGAACCCCACCGGGCACACGACGACCGAAGTGACCCCGTCGGCGTGCAGCGCGCCGATGTGGTCGACGATGTCCGGCTCGAGCCACGGCACCTGCGGCGGGCCGGACCGGGACTGCCAGACGACGTCGTAGGTCTCGATACCCGCTTCGGCCGCCACCAGCCGGGCGGCTTCGGCGATCTGGCGGGAGTAGCGGTGGCCGCCCTCCTCGGGCGGGCCGGCGGCGCGGTCGGCGCTCGAAGGCACGGAGTGGGCGCAGAACACCGTCCGGGTGCCGGGGAGGTCGCCGAGCTTCGCGTGTGCGGCGCGGACGGCGTCGGCGATCGCGCCGACGAACAACGGGTGGTCGAAGAACTGGCGCAGCTTCACCAGGTCGGGGGCGTTCGCACCGACGGCCGCGCGGGCGCGCTCGATGTCCTCGTCGTACTGGCGGCAGGCCGAGTACCCGGCGTATGCGCTGGTCGGGAACACCAGCGCGCGCTGGACGCCGTTCGCGGTCATCTCGGCGAGGGTGTCCTCGACCATGGGCGCCCAGTTGCGGTTGCCGAAGTGCACCGGCAGCTCGATCCCGGCCGTGGCGAGCTGCTTCTCCACCGCCGCGATAGCGTCGCGGTTGAGCCCGTTGATGGGCGAGACGCCACCGAAGTGCTGGTAGTGCCCGGAAACCTCCAGGAGCCGCTCGCGCGGTACCCCCCGGCCCCTGGTGACGTTCTCCAGGAACGGCATCACCTCGTCGGGACCCTCGGGACCGCCGAACGAAAGCCATAACAACGCGTCGTAACCCACCCGTCCATCTTGCCGTTGTGGCCGGGCGCACGCAGCACCGGGCAGGTTCTGTACCGGTCTATCCAAAATCTGGTACGGTGACGATATGGCCAGGCCGAAGGAGTTCGACGAACAGCAAGCCGTCGACGCCGCGATGAACGCCTTCTGGGACAGGGGCTACGAAGGCACCTCAACCCAGGACTTGTGCGCGGCCACAGGATTGGGCCGCAGCAGCATCTACAACACGTTCAGCAGTAAGCACGAGTTGTTCCAGCGCTCACTTGAGCACTACAGCGTAACCGGCGTGCACACGAGGAACGCCCTGCTCGACACCGCGGAGGACGGGCTCGACCGGATCCGCGCGCTGCTCGAAGGCACCGTCGCCGAGGAGCTCAAGAGCGGGCATCGGGGCTGCCTGATGGTCAACACGGCCGCCGAGTTCGGCGACCGTGACGCCGCGGTGAACGCCCGGGTCAGGGCGGACACCGAAAGTCATCTCGCCATGCTGGCCGGGACGATCCGGACGGGCCAGGCCGACGGGACCATCACCACCGGCCGGGCCGCGGCGGAGCTGGCCCAGTTCGTGCACGCCTCCATCGGCGGACTGCGGCTGATGTCGCGGGGCGGCGCGGGCGAACCCGAGATGCTCGCCGTCGCTGAAATCGCACTGGGCGCCCTCGCCGCCTGACCGGTCCTGAACCCGGCCTGGCACGTTGGCGCGCTCATTTTGTACTGATCAATCCATAATGAAGGGACTTCTCGTGCCACTCGCGGTCCTCGTCCTCGGGCTCAGTGTCTTCGCGCTCGGCACCTCCGAGTTCATGATCACCGGCTTGGTGCCCGGCATGGCGGCCGATCTCGGTGTCAGCGTCCCCGCCACCGGCCTGCTGATCTCCGCCTTCGCGATCGGCATGGTCGTCGGCGCGCCCGTGCTCGCCGCCGCGACGCTGAAACTCCCCCGGCGCACCACGCTCGTCGCCCTGCTCGGCGTCTTCGCGCTGGCTCACGTCGTGGGCGCGCTCGCCCCGGGTTACGGCCTGCTGTTCGTCACCCGGGTGGTCAGCGCGCTGGCCTGCGCCGGGTTCTGGGCGGTCGCCGCCGCGACCGCGATCTCCATGGTGCCGCGCGCACGCCGGGGCCGGGCGCTGGCCGTGCTGGTCGGCGGTCTCACGGTCGCCAACATCGCCGGCGTCCCGGCGGGGACCTTCCTGGGACAGCACGCCGGCTGGCGATCCGCGTTCTGGGCCGTCGCCGCGCTCTCGCTCGTGGCACTGGTGGCCGTACTCACGCTCGTCCCGGCCACTCGCGCCGACGGCGACGCGCCGAGCCTGCACACCGAACTGCGGCTGTACCGGCGCGGCCGGGTGTGGCTGGCGCTGGGCGTCATCGCGCTCTCGCAGGCGATGACCTTCGCCACGTTCAGCTATCTCGCCCCGCTGCTGGTCGAGGTCAACGGACTGCCGTCCGGTGCCATGCCGCTCGTGCTGGCGCTGTTCGGCGTCGGCGCGCTGGCCGGGATCACGCTGGGCGGCAAACTCGCTGACACCAGGCCCTTCGCCGTGTTGTACGGCGGCATGGGACTGGCCCTCGCGGCGCTCGTAGCACTGGCGCTCGCCGGGCCCCGCACACCGGTCGCCATCGCCGCGGTGATCGCGATCGGCGCGGGCGGTTTCGCCATCAACCCCGCGCTGAACGTCCGCGCGTTCACCGTCGCCGGGGACGACGCGCCGACATTGGTCGGCGCCAGCACCACCTCGGCGTTCAACGTCGGCAACACCGTCGGCCCGTGGTTCGGCGGACTCGCCATCGGCGGCGGGTTCGGCTACCCCAGCGTGGCTTGGGTCAGCATCGCGCTCGGCGTCGCCGCGCTCGCCGTCCTGACCTTCGCGGCCGGAGTCCAGCGGTCCGACGACGCCCGGCGCGGTACAGAAGACCCCATCAAGGAGAAGAGGAACCATGACCGAGCAGACCCGCACCGTGGTGACCGAGTTCCAGACCCGGCTGGCCGCCGGTGACGTCGACGGCGCCGCCGCGTTGTTCGCCGACGTCCGTCCCTGAAAGCCACCATCACGGCGTAAAACGCCGTGATGGTGGCCTTCAGGGGCAGTCGGAAGAACCGTCAGATGCCGAGGGCGTGCACGCCGCCGTCGACCATGATCATCGAGCCGGTGGTGGCGGGCAGCCAGTCCGACAGCGCGACGCAGACGGTCTTCGCGGTCGGGTCCGGGTCGGAGCTGTCCCAGCCGAGCGGCGCGCGGTCGTTCCAGCCGTCCTCGAGATCGCTGAAGCCGGGGATCGACTTCGCCGCCATGGTCTTCATCGGACCCGCGCTGACCAGGTTGACCCGGATGCCCTGCGGCCCGAGCTCCTTCGCGAGGTAGCGGTTGACCGACTCCAGCGCGGCCTTCGCGACACCCATCCAGTTGTAGGCGGGCCACGCGACACGCGCGTCGAAGTCCATGCCCACGATCGACGAACCGCGGCTCAGCAGCGGCAAGGTCGCGACGGCGAGCGACTTGAACGAGAACGCCGAGACGTCGACCGCGATTTTCACGTCTTCACTCGGCGCGTCCAGGAACGGCGCGCCGAGGCAGGTCTGCGGAGCGAAGCCGATCGAGTGCAGAACGCCGTCCAGGCCGTCGACGTGCTCACGGACGCGGTCGGCGAGCGAGTCCAGCTGTTCCTGGTCGGTGATGTCGAGCTCGATCACCGGGGCGGGCTCGGGCAGCCGCTTGGCGATGCGCTCGACCAGCGACATCCGGCCGAAACCGGTGAGCACGACCTTGGCGCCCTCCTGCTGGGCGATCTTGGCCGCGTGGAACGCGAGCGAGGCGTCGGTGATGACACCGGTGATCAGCAGGCGCTTGCCTTCGAGCAGTCCGGGCACGAAAGTCCTCCAGTCGGAGTGGGTCTACGGGATGATCTTGGTCAGTGGCCCATGCCGAGGCCGCCGTCGACGGGCAGCACCGCGCCGTTGACGTACCCGGCCTCTTCCGAGGCGAGGAAACGGACGGCGGCGGCGATCTCCTCCGGCTGGGCGTACCGGCCGGTGGGCACCTGGGCGAGGATCTCCTTGGCGCGGTCCTCGCCGAGCGCGGCGGTCATGTCGGTCGCCACGAACCCGGGGGCCACGATGTTCGAGGTGATGTTGCGGGAGCCGAGCTCCCTGGCCAGCGACCGGGCGAACCCGACGAGGCCCGCCTTGCTGGCCGCGTAGTTGACCTGGCCGGCGGAGCCGGTGAGCCCGACCACCGACGAGATGAAGATGAACCGGCCCCATTTGCCGCGCAGCATGCCGCGCGAGGCGCGCTTGGCCACCCGGTAGGCGCCGGTGAGGTTGGCGTCGACGACGCGGCTGAACTGCTCCTCGCTCATGCGCATGAGCAGGGTGTCGTCGGTCATGCCCGCGTTGGACACGAGCACCTCGACCGGCCCCTGATGCTCCTCGACGAGCTTGAACGCGGCGTCGATCTGCTCGGTGTCGGTCACGTCGGCCGTGACGCCGAACAGGCCCTCGGGCGCGCCGGACCCGCGGTGCGTGACCGCGACCTTGTGCCCCTGCGCGGCGAGGTCTCGAGCGATGGCCAGCCCGATTCCTCGGTTGCCACCAGTGACCAGAACCGACCGTCCCACCGAGTACTCCTCGCGTCGACATTTCGCTGACGCGCTGAGGTTATCGGCTCACCCGTGGAGCCGCGCGGCCGCAGTGCCCCTACCTCCCGGTAACGGCAATCGTCCTAAGCGACTGTTAGGAACTGCCGCCGGTGCTTGCCGCGAGGTCGCCGATTGTTCACCGTGAGCCAGAACACAGGAGGTCAACGATGACAACCCGGCTGAGCGACACCTCGCCCGTCAGCGAGAAACGCGTTATCGGAAACGTGCTCCGCGGCTCGATCGGCAATCTGATCGAATGGTACGACTGGTACGCGTACGCGGCCTTTACGACTTATTTCGCCAAATCTTTCTTTCCCACCAAGGACACCACGGCCGCATTCCTTGGCACGGCCGCCGTGTTCGCCGTGGGCTTCCTCATGCGCCCGCTCGGCGGCTGGATGCTCGGCCGCTTCGCGGACCGGTTCGGCAGGCGCAACGCGCTCGTGCTGTCGGTCACGCTGATGGCCTTCGGCTCGCTGATGATCGCCGTCACGCCGAACTACAACACCATCGGCATCGCGGCGCCGATCCTGCTGCTGGTGGCCAGGCTGATCCAGGGCCTGTCCGTCGGCGGCGAGTACTCCACCTCGGCGACCTACCTGTCGGAGGTGGCGACGCCGGGCAAGCGCGGGTTCTACTCGAGCTTCCAGTACGTGACCCTCTACGGCGGCCAGCTGCTGGCTCTCGGCCTCCAGCTGATCCTGCAGAGCCTGCTCACCGAAGCGCAGCTGACCTCCTGGGGCTGGCGCATCGCCTTCGTCGTCGGCGCGGTCGCGGCGGTGATCGTGATGTTCCTGCGTCGCGGCATGGACGAGTCCGAAAGCTTCAAGCAGGCGAGCGCCGAAAGCGGCGGCACCGGCAGGAACGCGGGCGAGCAGGGCACCCTGCGCGCGCTGGCCAAGTACCCGAAGGAGATCGCGCTCGTCGTCGGGCTGACCCTCGGCGGCACGGTCGCCTTCTACACCTTCGCCACCTACAGCCAGAAGTTCCTCGAGAACACCGCGGGCATCCCGCGCCGGACGGTCACCCTGATCCTGTTCAGCGCGATCCTGGTCGCGGCCATCCTGCAGCCGTTCGCGGGCAAGCTGTCCGATCGCATCGGCCGCCGCCCGCTGCTGATGTTCTTCGGCATCGCGGGCACGCTGCTCACCGTCCCGCTGATGACCCTGATGGGCTCGACCAAACAGCCGGTGGTCGCGTTCCTGCTGGTACTGGCCGGGCTCGTGATCGTCGCCGGGTACACCTCGATCAACGCGATCGTGAAGGCAGAGCTGTTCCCGACCAAGATCCGGGCCATCGGCGTCGGGCTGCCCTACGCGCTGACCGTGGCGATCTTCGGCGGCACCGCGGAACTGATCGCCCAGTGGCTGAAGAGCAAGGGCATCGAAGAGGTGTTCTTCTACTACGTCGCGGGCTGTGTCCTGGTTTCGCTCATCGTGTACGGCACAATGCGGGAGACCTCGAAGAGCTCCGAGCTGGAAAAGAGCCGAGGGGAATGAGCCGGAAGGGATGACCGTGCGCGTGCTGCTCGTCGAGGACGACGCCGGGGTCGCCGGCGCGCTCGCCGAGGCGCTGCAGGCGCGCGGTCATTCCGTCGCCCACGTGGGCCGGGGCGCCGACGCGCTCCACCGGCACCGCGACGCCGACGTCCTGCTGCTCGACCTGGGACTGCCCGATATGGACGGCCTGGAGGTGCTGCGGAAGGTCCGGCACGTCTCCGCGATCCCGGTGCTCGTGCTCACCGCCCGCGGCGACGAGCGGTCGGTGGTGCGCGGGCTGCGCCTGGGCGCCGACGACTACCTCACCAAGCCGGTCCGGCTGGCCGAGCTGGTGGCCAGGATGGACGCCGTCGTCCGCCGGGCGGGGGCTCGGGGCGGGGACGAACCCGGCGAGGTCGTGCGGATCGAGGACGTCGAGATCGACCTCGGCGGCCGCCGGGTGCTGGCAGGCGGGACCGACATCGGGCTGACGACCAAGGAGTTCGAGGTGCTCGCCGTGCTGGCCGCCCGGCCCGGCACGGCGGTCAGCCGCCAGCAGGTGATGGACGAAGTCTGGGGCGACGCGTACCTCGCCGTGTCCCGCTCGCTCGACGTCCACCTCACGCAGCTGCGGGCGAAACTGAACCGCCCCGGGCTGCTGACCACGATCCGGGGTTTCGGCTACCGGCTGGGCCGGGACTGACCGGTGCGCGCCCGGCTGCTGGTGGTCCTCGTCGCGATGGCGCTCTCGGTGGTCGCCGCGTTCGCCGTCCCGCTGCTCACAGCCACCGCGGAGCAGCGCACCCAGCAGCTGGTGATCACCCGGTCGGCCGACGTCGACCGCTTCGTCGTGCTCGCCCAGCAGGCCGTCGACGCCCATGACCCGGCCGCGCTCGCCGCCGACGCGAGCCGCTACGCCGAGCTCTACGGCGAGGGTGTCGTCATCGTCGACGCCCAGCGGACGCCCCTGGTGCAGGCGGGCGGCCTGAACGCGGGTGCGCCGGAGGTCCACGCGCTGATCGAGGCGACCATGCGCAACGAGCCAGCACCCGCCCCGGCCAGGCTCGGCCCGGGGTCGGCCGAGCCGGTCCTGTTCGCCAGGCCGGTCGGCACCGGCACGCGGGTGGCCGGGGTGGTCGTCCTGCGCGCTTCGGTCACCGCGGCCGCGGCCGACGTCGCCGCCCGGTGGAGCGCGATCGGCGCGGGCGCGCTGCTCGCCGCCGCCCTGTTCGTCCTGCTCGCGGTGCTGCTGGCCCGCTGGACGGTCCGGCCGCTGCACGAGCTGGAGACCGGGGTGCTCGCGGTGACCGCGGGGCACCGCGCCGAGGTGCCCGACCGGGCGGGGCCCCGGGAACTCCGCTCGCTCGCCACCTCGTTCAACCGGATGTCCGAAGCGGTGGTCGAGGCCGCCGAGCAGCAGCGAAGACTCGTCGCGGAAGCCTCCCACCAGCTGCGGAACCCGATGGCCGCGCTGCGCCTGCGGGTCGACTCCCTCGCCGCGCAGGTCGACGGGTCCGGCCAGCGGGCCTACCACGCCACGGTCGCCGAGGTGGAACGGCTCGAATCGCTGCTCGACGGGCTGCTCGCACTGGCCCTCGCGGAAAGCGCGGCCACCCGCCTGGCGGCGGGCGAGCCCGGCGACGAACCCGGCGACCTGCCCACGGTGATAGCCGAACGGGTGGACGCGTGGCGGCCGTCGGCCGAAAACGCCGCGGCGACGCTGGTGCCCTCTGCCGGGCATCTCGAGCCGGTACCGGTGCGCTGCACGGAGGGCGAGCTGGCGCAGATCCTCGACGTCCTGCTGGACAACGCCGTGCACTACGCCGGGAAGGGCGCCACGATCACGGCCGGGTACGAGACCGACCCCGCGGCCGGGACGGCCACGCTCACCGTCGCCGACGACGGGCCGGGACTGTCCGAACAGGACCGGGCCCGCGCGACGGAGCGGTTCTGGCGGGCGGGCGGCGACGGGGCGCCGCGTGGCACCGGACTCGGCCTGGCGATCGCCCGCCAGCAGGCGCTGGCCAGGGGCGGACGGCTGGACCTGCGGCCGGTCAGCCCGCACGGGCTCGAGGTCAGGGTCGAACTGCCGCTGGAGGTCGTGCCGTGACCGTCGCCAGGCGCACCGCGCTGCTCGGCGGACTCGGCCTGCTGGCCGGTTGTTCGACGTCGGGCTATCAGGGCGACGAACGCGCGGTCACCGTCGCCGCGGGCGAGAACGGCGGCTTCTACCTGGCTTTCGCGGAGCTGCTCGCCGCGCAGCTGAACCGGGCCGAACCCCGGCTGCGCTGCACGCCGATGGCCACCGAGGGCAGCCTCGACAACGTCCGGCGGGTCCTCGGCGGCCAAGCGGACCTGGGACTCGCGCTCGCCGACGTCGCCCAGGCCGCGACCGGTGGGCTCCGCCCGTTCGGCTCACGACTGCCGCTGCTCGCCCTCGGCCGGGTGTACGAGAACTACCTGCAGCTCGTCGTTCGCGCGGACGGGCCCGTGCGCACCCTCGCGGAGCTCGCGGGCAGGCCGGTGTCGCTCGGGGCGAGCGGTTCGGGCGCCTCGGTGCTCGGCGAGCGGCTGCTCGGCCAGGCTGGCGTCCGGGCTGACGTTCGGAACCTCCCCCTGCTCGAGGCCGTCGCCGCGCTCGGCGCACGGAGCGTCGACGGGCTGCTGTGGTCGGGCGGGATCCCGACCCCGGCGCTGGCCGAGCTCAACGACCGCACGAGGATCTCGCTGATCCCCCTCGACCCGGTGCTCCCGGCCCTGCGGCGGGTCTACGGGCCGGTGTACGAGCAGGTCCTGGTCCCGGCCGGGGCCTACCGGGGTGTCGGCGCGCTCGCCACGATCGGCGTCGCCAACCTGCTGGTGTGCTCGCCGTCGCTGCCCGACGAGGTCGCCGCCGCGGCGGTCCGCGTACTGGTCAACCACGCCGCCGACCTGGTCCCCGCGCAAGCCGTCGGCACCCAGTTCCTCGACGTGCGGACGCTGATCGGCACCAGCCCGGTGCCGTTGCATCCCGGCGCCGCCGCGTCCTACCGCGCGTTGCACGGCTGAGGGGCGGACAGCTCAGCCGCGAAGGTCCCTGAAGGCCACCATGACGGCGTTAAACGCCGTCATGGTGGCCTTC
>NZ_JAYMZS010000141.1:0-20443 GCF_035828755.1 Amycolatopsis sp. H20-H5
GAAGCCGCGCTCCGGCAGATCGCCGCGCAGCTCACGGTGTACCTCAAGCCGCCTGGCTACGGCGAGATGTTCAGCCGCCTCGGGCACGGCGACCTCGTCGCGCGGGCCAGGGCCGGGGTGTCCCGTGCCGAACTCACCGGCGCGATCCCCATCAGCCTGATCGCGCAGGTGTGCGCCATCGGTTCGGCCGCGCAGCTCACCGCCCGTATCGACGACTACCACCGCGCCGGTGCGGATCACGTCGGGCTCGTACCCGGCACCGCCGAAGACCCCGGCGGGAACGCCGTCCTCACCGCCCTTTCCGCTCTCGTCAAGGAGACCCCCGCATGACCCTCACCAACGCCCAGTGGCGGCTCGCCGCCCGTCCGTCCGGCCTGCCCAAGGCCGCCGACTGGCAGTACACCGAAGAGCCCGCCGCCGAAGCCGGGGACGGGCAGATCCGGGTGGCCGTGCAGTACCTGTCACTCGACCCGGCGATGCGCTCGTGGATGAACCCGGGGCGCTCCTACGTCCCGCCGGTCGGGATCGGCGAGGTGATGCGGGCGGGCGGCATCGCGGAGGTCATCGACTCACGCCACCGCGGGTTCGAGGTGGGCCAGACCGTTTTCGGCACGTTCGGCGTCCAGGCCTACGCGGTCTCCGATGGCACCGGAGTGTCCGTTGTGGACACCGCGCTGGCACCGGCGCCGGTGTACCTCAACACGCTCGGCACCGGCGGGCTCACCGCGTACTTCGGGCTGCTCGAAGTCGGCAGGCCGGAAGCCGGCCAGACGGTCGTGGTGTCCGCCGCGGCGGGCTCCGTGGGCAGCATCACCGGGCAGCTCGCGAAGATCCACGGTTGCCGGGTGGTGGGCATCGCGGGTGGCGCCGAGAAATGCCGTGTCCTGGTCGAGGAACTCGGCTTCGACGCGGCCGTGGACTACAAGGCGGGCGAGCTCAGGGCCCAGCTGCGCGAGCAAGCGCCGGACGGGATCGACGTGTTCTTCGACAACGTCGGCGGCGAGATCCTCGAAGCCGTCCTGAGCAGGCTGGCGCGCGGCGCCCGCATCGTGCTGAGCGGCGCGGTTTCGCAGTACAACACCGCGGACGCGCCGCGCGGACCGGCGAACTACATGCAGCTGCTGGTCAACCGCGCGTCGATGACCGGGTTCGTCTTCACCGACTACGCGAACCGGTTCCCCGAGGCCACCAAGGCGCTCGCGGGCTGGCTGGCCGACGGCTCGCTGGTTTCGCGTGAGCACCTGCTCGACGGCGGGATCGGGGCGTTCCCCGAGGCACTGCTCAAGCTGTTCGCCGGGGAGAACACCGGCAAGCTCATCCTGGCACTGTGATGCTGTCCGGCGACGATCTCCAGCACCGCTTCGAGGCGGACTCGGTCAACCGCGCGCTCGCGATCGTCGGCGAGCGGTGGAGCCTGCTCATCCTGCGGGAAACGCTGTTCGGCGTGCGCCGCTACAGCGAGTTCGCGCGGAACCTGTCCATCCCGCGCCCGACGCTGTCCGCGCGGCTGAAGCTCCTCGTCGAGGCCGGCCTGCTGGACCGCGTCCGCTACGCGACCGACCCCGACCGGCACGAGTACCGGCTCACCCAGGCCGGCCGGGACCTCTTCCCAGCCATCGTCGTGCTGATGCGCTGGGGCGACAAGTACCTCGCCGGTCCGGAGGGGCCGCCGATGCTCCTGCGGCACAACGACTGCGGCGAGATCGCGGACGCCTATGTGGCCTGCCGTCACTGCGGCGGCGAGATCACCGTCGAGAAGGTCACCCCGGAGGCCGGGCCCGGCTATCGTCACGACTGACGACCTCGGAAGGGGCGGCGATGCGCAAGATCATCCTCGGCATGTCGGTGTCCCTGGACGGGTTCATCGAGGGCCCGGACCGCGAGATCGACTGGCATCTGGTCGACGAAGAGGTCCACAGCCACTTCAACCAGAAGCTCAAGGCGATGAGCGCGTTCCTGAGCGGCCGCATCACCCATGAGCTCATGGCCGCCGTCTGGCCCACCGCCCGCGCCGACCCGCAGTGCACTCCAGCGATGGCCGAGTTCGCCGGGATCTGGCTGGACATGCCGAAGATCATGTTCTCCAAGACCGTGGAGCACGCCGACTGGAACACCACCGTCGTGCGGGAGGTCGACGTCGAGCAGATCCGGGCGCTCAAGTCAGGTCCGGGCGGGGACCTGTCCGTCGGCGGCGCCGACCTGGCCGCGACGTTCCGCCGCCTCGACCTGATCGACGAGTACCACGTCTACGTGCACCCGGTCCTCATCGGCCGCGGCAAGCGCCTGTTCGAGGACACCGACACCCTGACCCATCTCCGGCTCGCCGGAACGCAGACCTTCGGCAACGGCGTCGTCCTCATGCGCTACGAGCGACCCGACGCGTCGTAGCCGTCGACGTCGAGTTCATGGCGTTACCGGGGCGGAGGTGCGGCCGCGGACCTCCCGGAGCCACGCGTACCAGGGAGCGAGCCCGTCGCCCCGCGTGGCGCAGACCGGGAGAACGCGGACCCCGGGGTTGACGCTGCGGGCGTCGCGGGTGAACTCGTCCACGTCGAAGTCGACGTAAGGCAGCAGGTCGATCTTGTTCAGCAGCACCAGGTCGGTCGCGGCGAACATGTGCGGGTACTTCAGCGGCTTGCCCGGTCCCTCGGTCACCGACATGATCACCACCCGCGCGGACTCGCCGAGATCGAACAGCGCCGGGCAGACGAGGTTGCCCACGTTCTCGATGAACAGCACCGAGCCGTCCACCGGATCGAGCACCTCGAGGCCGCGCGCGAGCATCTCCGCGTCGAGGTGGCAGCCCGCCCCGGTGTTGATCTGGACGACCGGGGTGCCGGTGGCGTGGACGCGCTCGGCGTCGAGCAGGGTTTCCTGGTCGCCCTCGACGACCGCGACCGGGACCTCGTCGCCCAGCTCACGGACGGTCCGCTCCAGCAGTGTCGTCTTGCCGGAGCCCGGCGAGCTCATCAGGTTGACCGCGACGATCCCGCGCCCGGACAGCCAGATACGGTTCCGCTCGGCCAGCGAGTCGTTCTTGGCCAGTACGTCCTGTTCGAACAACACCGTCCGGGTCACCGGCTCCGGCGGATGGACGTGCTCACCGGGCCCGTGGCCATGACCGTGACCGTGCCCCTGGCCGGGTTCGAGCACCCGCACCCCGGCGTCGTCCGAGCACCCGCAGGTCGCGCACATTCACACCACCTCCACAGATTTGATACGCAGCTGCCGCCCGGCCAGCACCTCGACGTTCGCGCTGCCGCACGGGCACAGCAGGATCAGGTCGTCCACGCCGAACTCGGCGCGGCAGTCCCGGCAGGCCGCCCGGCCCGGCGGCTCGACGATCTCCAGCCGGGCGCCTTCCAGCGACGTCCCCGCGCAGAGCACCTCGAAACAGAACTGCACGGAGTCCGCGACGATGCCGGACAGCTTCCCGATCTCCAGCCGGACGCTCTTCACCGTCGCGCCGTCCATCCGCTCGACGATCGCGTCCACGACGCTCTGGGTGATCGACAGCTCGTGCACGGCTAGCAGATCCTCGGCAGCGGGTCACCGACCAGCAGGTCGACGATCCGTGTCCCGCCGAACGTCGTGTTCAGCAGCACCAGCCCCGGCGGGTCGTCCGCCACCCGGCCGATGATCGCGGCGTCGGCGCCCAGCGGGTGCGCCCGCATCGACGCCAGCGCGTCCTGCGCCTGCGCGCCGTCGACGACTACCACGATCCGGCCCTCGCAGGCCACGTACAGCGGATCGATGCCGAGCAGTTCCGACGCCCCGCGCACCTCGGTCCGGACCGGGACGTCCTTCTCGTCGACGACCACCGCGACGTCGGCGGCCTTGGCGATCTCGTTGAGGATCGTCGCCACTCCCCCGCGCGTCGCGTCCCGCATCGCCCGGACGCCGGGCACCTCGGCCAGCAGCTTCGCGACGAGGCCGTGCACGGACGCCGTGTCGGATTCCAGGTCCGCCTCGATGTCCAGCTCCCCGCGCGCGAGCATGATCGTGATGCCGTGGTCCCCGATCGCCCCGGACACCAGGATCGCGTCACCGGGCTTGGCTGACGCGATTCCCAGCCGGCCCGGGGTCGCGATAGCGCCGATCCCGGCGGTGTTGATGTAGCAGCCGTCGGCCTTGCCGCGCTGGACGACCTTGGTGTCGCCGGTGACGATGTCGACCTCCGCCGCCGCGGCCGCCGCCTTCATGGAGTCGACGATCTTCTGCAGGTCCTCGATCGGGAAGCCCTCTTCGAGGATGAACCCGGCGGTCAGGTAGAGCGGTTTCGCGCCCGACACCGCCAGGTCGTTGACCGTGCCGTTGACCGCCAGGTCGCCGATGTTGCCACCGGGGAAGAACAGCGGCGACACCACGAACGAGTCCGTGGTCAGCGCGAGGGTGGCACCGTCCACGGTGAACTCGGCCGCGTCCTCCAGCGGCTCCAGCAGCGGATTGCGGAAGGCGTCCAAGAACACCGCTTCGACCAGAGTCTGCGTGGCTTTGCCGCCCGCGCCGTGGGACAGCGTGATCCGCTCCTCACGGACTTTCGGGCGACGCCGCCGAGCCTTGTCGATCCGGTCGAGCACCTGCTGCTCGCGTTCGGACGTGGTCATCGGCAGCGGGATCCGCGACCGCCGCTCAGTTCCCGACGTGCTCATGCCGACTCGCCTCCCGAACTCGCTTGCGGCTGAACCGCCCGAAGTTGTAGTACGCCGCGCACGCGCCCTCGGGCGACACCATGCACGTCCCGATCGGCGTCTCCGGGGTGCACGCGGTGCCGAACACCTTGCACTCCCAAGGTTTCAGCACGCCCTTGAGCACCTCACCGCACTGACACGCCTTCGGGTCCGCGACCCGCAGGCCGGGCAGGCGGAAGATCCGCTCGGCGTCGAACTGCGCGTACTTCTCCCGCACGGCCATCGCCGAATGCGAGATGAACCCGAGCCCGCGCCACTCGAAGTACGGCCGCAGTTCCATGACCTCGTTGATGGCCCGGATCGCGACCATGTTCCCGTCCCACGGCACGACCCGCGAGTACTGGTTCTCCACTTCGGATCGATCCTCGGAGAGTTGGAGCATCAGCAAGTAGATCGACTGCAGGATGTCGAGTGGCTCGAACCCGGCCACCACGACCGGCTTGCGGTAGTCCCGCGCGATGAACTCGTACGGTCGGCAGCCGATCACCGTGGACACGTGTCCCGGCCCGATGAACCCGTCGAGCCGCAGGTCGGGCGAGTCGAGGATGGCCTTGATCGCGGGGATGATGGTGACGTGGTTGGCGAAGATCGAGAAGTTCTCGATGCCCTCGGCGGCCGCGCGCAGCACGGTCATCGCGGTGGACGGCGTGGTCGTCTCGAACCCGATCGCCATGAACACCACCCGCAGGTCCGGGTTCTGCCGGGCGATCTTCAGCGAGTCCAGCGGGGAGTAGACCATCCGGATGTTGGTGCCCTCGGCGTTGGAGTCGAAGAAGTTCCCGCCCGAGCCCGGCACGCGCATCATGTCGCCGAACGAGGTCATCAGCACGCCGGGCTGGCGCGCGATGTGGATGGCGTCGTCGACGCGGCCCATCGGGATCACACAGACCGGGCAGCCTGGGCCGTGCACCAGCGTGATGCTCTCGGGCAGGTAGTCCTCGAGCCCGTGTTTGTAGATCGTGTGCGTGTGCCCGCCGCAGACCTCCATGAACTTGTACTGCCTGCCGGGCTCGCACAGGCCGGTGATCTTCGCGGACAGCGCGCGGGCTTTCTCCGCGTCACGGAACTCGTCGACGAAACGCATGGGACTCCTACTCGATCCGGGATTCCAGGAGCGCGGCCATCTCGTCCTCATAGGCCTTCCCGATGCTCTCCAGGAAGTCCATCGCCGCCTTCGCCTCTTCCTCGTCTATTTTGGACAGTGCGAAGCCGACGTGGATGAGGATCCAGTCACCGGGTTTCGGCGGATCCTCGTCGAGCAGCCCGATGTTGATGGTCCGTTTGACGCCGCTCACCGCGACCTTGGCCAGGTCGGGCCGATCCTCGATGATCTCGATGATCTCGCCCGGAATCCCTAGGCACATACCGACTCCCTACATCCGGCTTATTTCCAGATACCGCTTGACATCGGGCTCGATCTGCTTGGCCAGCCATACCGCTCCCCCGAGCAGCAGCGCCAGCACCAGCAGGCGTTTGAACATCTCAGACCTCCGTTTTTTCCTTCTTCTCGGAAAGATGCGGGCTGGTCCCCCACGCCAGCTCGGTGACGACACGGACGGCCTCGGGCACGGCGGCCTCGACCGCCGCGCTCAACCCGATCCCGCTGTCCAGGTTCGCCGGTTCGCAGCCGACGACGAGCACCCGCCCGGCATCCCCGCCGAGCATGCGAAGCAGCTGGAACACGGCCTCCGGCTGCATCCCATGCGCGTCCACCGCGGAGCCCGCCGAAAGCTCTTCGGTGTCCGCCTCGATGAGGTACACCGTCCCCGGCGCCTCGCCGCGGGGGGTCGCGTCGATGAGGATCGTCGTGTCGTAGCCGCCAAGCAGGTCGTAGGCCAGGTGCATGCCGCTGATGCCGTAATCGGCGATCTGCACCCACTCCGGCAGCTCCGTGCCCTCGAGTTCCTTGATCACCTCGACGCCGAAGCCGTCGTCGCCAAGGAAGATGTTGCCGATGCCCGCCACCAGCACGCGTGGTCTTGTCACGTCGCCTCCAAGGGTTCGATCTCGTCCGGGGAGAAATACCGGAACCGGCCGTGCGTGTTCTGCAGATCGGCCGCCGGGTCGTCGTCGACGGTGACCGCGATGTGCGTGTCACCGTCCACATCGGACAACACCGCGCGCACGGTGGCGATCCGGCCCGCGAGGAACATGTCCTGCGCGTCCGAACGCCGCAGTCCCGGCCGCAGGATCACCTGCGAGCCGGCCGCCACGGTGATCCCGGCGACGACCACGCTGTCGGTCTCGGGTGACACCGACGCGTCGGCGGCCGGGTCCCACCAGGGCACGTCCGGGGCCATCAACGCGGCGAGCGCGGCCTCGTCGTCGGCCTCGGCTGTGGCCTCAGAGAGCACCGGGACCGTGGACTTGGCGGTGACGGACCGCAGGTACCGGACGGTGCCGTGGAGGCGGTCCAGTAGCTCCTGCGGCATCGCGTCGACCCGGTCGACGATCTCCCGTGCCCGTGGGTCGGTGGCCCTGGCCTGTCGTTTCTCCTCGTCGGTCAGCGTCATCGTGCGCAGGGTGAGGATCTCGTCGATCTCGGTGCCGTCGAACAGGTCGCCCTGGCTCTCGGCGGCGATGGCCGGGTTGTCGTAGAGGATGATCGGCGACGCGAGGATCGCCGGGCTGCGCTCGTTGTCCCCGATCAGCACCGGCCAGACCCGCTCGTTGACGCACGCCTCGACGGCGGGTTTCGCCCACTCCGGCGGTTCGAGCATCGACAGGAAGTGCCCGGAGTCGACCGAAAGCACCAGGTGGGCGGCCAGCAGCGCGTGGTGCAGCGCCTGCTCGCGAGTCGGCTCCACTACCGACCACGAACTGGTGTTGCGCAGGTCGAGCCGCAGCCGCACCCCACCGAACGGACCGTCCAGCGACTCCAGCCGGATGACCAGCACGCCGGTGAGCTCCTGGGTGCGCCGCACCAGCCGAGCCCCACCGCCGAGGTCCTCGGTCTCCTCGCCGCCGGGGATGGTGAACGGCGTCTCGACCGGTTGTGCCAGCAGCTCGGCTGCGGGGAGGACGACGTCGATCTCGCGCTCGATCGCCTCGTCCCAGGTCGTGTACTCGGTGTCCCCGATCGTCAGTGAGTCGACCGGCCGTTCACCGTCGTGCACCAGCCGCGCCTGGGCCTGCAGGAAACGCAGCTTGACGTGCAGGCGCGTGTGCGACCGCGGTTCCAGCAGGCACTCGGTGTGCGACGAGCCATACTCGCCTCTGTCCTCCGAAGCGAAGGACGGCGGCATCAGCACGCCCCACTGCCAGCGCACCTTGTTCTTCCCCGCCGACGCGCGATACGGGTAGAGCAGATAGCCCTCGTACAACACCGCGTCGCCGACGGCCTTCGCCTGTTCCAGCACGCCGGTCATGGCGCGACCACCCCGGAGAGCAGCTGGGTCATGGCCGCGTCCCAGGTCGGGATGGCGTTGCGCGCCTTGAACTTCAGGAGCGCGTCGAGCGTCTCGCGATCCAGCTTGATCCACGTCGCCTGCGGGAAGTAGAGCTCCATCATGGCGTCCCAGACCTCGATCGGCATCCGGTACTCGGCCTCCATGTGCCACGGCACCGGCTCGACCCAGAACCCCTCACCGCCCTTGCCGAACACGGTCCCGCTGAACAGCAGGACCATCGGCACGACGCCGTCTTCGAGCGCGTGGAGGTACTTGCCCGCCGCCACCTCCAGGTCGTAACTGCACGGCACCTCGACGTCGACCTCGGTCGCGCCGGTGAAACCCGGCACCATCACCGAAACCGTGGCGAACTGGAACGGCTTGAGCGTGTCCGCCCAGCGCGACGGCTCGCCGAACAGGTGCTCCAGCAGCTCCGACTCGCCCGGTCCGTACCGACGGCGTTGCGGCTCGATCCGGAACTGGACGCGCAGGACCATCGCGTGGATGGGCTGCCCGGACAGCTCGGTGATCCGGAGCTTGAACACCAGCGTCGGCCCGATGCCGTACCGCAGCGGCTGGACGTCGACGCAGTCGAAAGCCAGCTCAGCCATCGGACACGACCTCACTGCGCTCCCGCAGGCCGTCGAAGAACCCGTCGATGGCCTGCCACGCCTCGGTGCCGCCGTCGAACCCGCGCCAGTGCAGGCGGACCAGCCCCACCAGCTCGTAGCAGACGTCGATGGGCACCAGGAAGCACTCGAAACTGTTTTCGAGTTTGTTGAGCAGCAACGCCTCGACGTCGGGCGACACGGTCGCGAACTGCTCGTTCGTGGCCAGCATGTCCTCCCACGCGCCCATCGGCAGCAACGACTCCGTCGCGCCCGCCGGACTCGGATAGAACGCGACCGTGCTGTCGAGCACCGAATTGCGGAACAGGAACGCCATCCGCACCGGGATGCCGACCGTCTCCCACACCGCCTCACCGAGGCTGAACACCGGCGCGTGCAGGAACCGCTGCGGCACCGCGCGGTGCCGCTTCCCGCCCGCGCCGCCGTGGGTGAACAGCAGGTAGCAGCCGCGGCAGGAGCACATGATCGCCCGGGACTCCAGGTCGATCACGTGCCCGTGCTCCTCACCGACCGGCTCGGTGCACATCTCGCACCGCTCCCCCGGCTGGGGACGCGGGGCGGGCCTGAGGAAGCGCTGCAGCCCGCTGCTCATGCGGACTCCGGCACGGGACACTCCAGCGCCTGCAACGGCAACAACGGCCGCCCACCCGGGCCGACCTCGACCTTCTCCTCGACGACCCCGGCGACGTCGATGTCGCTGATCTCCGGGGCCGCGTCGTGGATGGCCTTCTCGATGGCGTACTTCACGGTCACCGTCGAGGACGGGCAGCCGTCGCAGGTGCCCTTGAGCTGCAGCCGCAGCACACCCTGGTCGTCGACCCCGACCAGGTCGACGTCACCCGCGTGCGAGCCCAGGTACGGCCGCACCTTGTCGAGTGCCTCGGTGACGCGTTCGAGGGTGCTCTTGGGGTGCAGGTCGTGCAGGATCAGCAGGCCTTTGACGTGCTGGTCCTCGGTGAGCAGGCCGAGGATCCGCTCGCCGCCCTCGGCCTCCCGCAGGAGGTCGACGACCCGGGTCAGCCCGGCGCCGTAGAACTCGAGCAGCAGATGGACGAGATCCTCGGCCTTCTCGACGACTCCGGGTTCGGCCACCGCGGCCAGTTCGCCAAGGAGATGCTCGATGTGTTCGCCCACTTCTCCGACGTCGGGCCCGTCCATGACCTAGATCTCGCTCGTGAAGGCGTGCGGCGTGTGCATCTTCTCCAGCACCTTCCCGTTCCCGGTGTACATGTGCACGCCGCAGGGCAGGCACGGGTCGAAGCTGCGGACCGCGCGCATGATGTCGATGCCCTTGAAGTTGTCCTGGGTGTTCTCCTCGAAGATCGGCGTGTTCTGCACCGCGTCCTCGTACGGGCCCGGCGTGCCGAACGAGTCACGCACACTGCCGTTCCACGGCGTCGGCGGATACGGGTGGTAGTTCGCGATCTTGCCGCCCTTGACCACCATGTGATGTGACAGCACGCCACGCACGGCCTCGGTGAACCCGCAGCTGACGCTCTCGTCCGGGACCTTGAACTTCTCCCACGTCTTCGTGTTGCCGTGCCGGATCTCGGCCATGGCCTTCTCCGCGAAGTGCAGCGCGATCGCGGCCGAGTACGCCTGGAAGTACGTCCTGGCGCGGTTGCGCTCCAGCGCGTTGCTCCACTTCGGGATCTTCCACTCGAAGGTGACCTCGGGCTTGAGCGCTGTCCGCGGCAGGTTGATCACCACGCTGTGCCCGGTGGACTTGACGTAGTCGGTGTTCACCAGCCCGGCCAGCGCCGTCGTCCACAGGCGCGCGATCGGGCCGCCGCCGGTGTCGAGCGCGAGGTGGTCCTTGCCGTCGAACCAGCGCGGTGACATCGTCCACGAGTACTTGTCGTCGAAGTCCCGTTTCTGCGGCCGCGGGATCGTGTGCTGGTTCCACGGGTGCCGCGAGTCGACGGGGTTGCCGAGCGGGTCGTTGGTGACGAACTTGTCCATGCCCTCCCAGTCCTCGTAGTACGAACTGCCGAGCAGGATTCGGATGCCGAGGTTGATGTCGACCAGGCTGGTGGTGACGAGCTTGCCGTCGACCACGACACCCGGCGTGACGAACATCTTGCGGCCCCAGGCCTCCATGTTCTCGTAGGTGAAGTCGCAGTGCTCGGGGTCGTTGAGGCTCCCCCAGCAGCCGAGCAGGATCCGCCGTCGGCCGACCTCTTCGTAGCCGGGAATGGCTTCGTAGAAGAAGTCGAACAGGTCGTCGTGCATCGGCAGGCAGCGCTTCATGAACTCGACGTAGCGCATCAGCCGGGACAGGTAGTCCGTGAACAGCTGCACGGTGGCCACCGTGCCCACGCCGCCCGGGTACAAAGTGGACGGATGGACGTGGCGGCCTTCCATCAGGCAGAACATCTCGCGGGTCGAGCGGCTGACTTGCAGCGCTTCCCGGTAGAACTCGCCTTCGAGCGGGTTGAGAGACCGCATGATGTCGCCGATGAACTTGTATCCGTGCTGCTCCGCGTGCGGGGATTCGGTGCGGTTGGCCAGTTCCAGCACGCCGGGGTTGGTCTCGGCGACCATCCTCTCGCAGTAGTCGACCCCGACCAGGTTCTCCTGGAAGATGTTGTGGTCGAACATGTACTCGGCGGACTCGCCGAGGTTGATGATCCACTCGCCAAGATGCGGCGGGCGGACGCCGTAGGCCATGTTCTGGTTGTAGACCGAGCAAGTGGCGTGGTTGTCGCCGCAGATCCCGCAGATCCGGCTGGTGATGAAGTGCGCGTCGCGTGGATCCTTGCCCTTCATGAAGATGCTGTAGCCGCGGAAGACCGACGAAGTGCTGTGGCACTCCACGACGCGCTTCTGTGCCCAGTCGATCTTCGTGTAGATCCCGAGACTCCCGACGATGCGGGTGATCGGGTCCCAGTTCATCTCCACCAGGTCCGACTTGCTGGAGTGACCGCTCGTGCGCTGCTCTTTCGTCGCCATCGTTCAGATCCCTTTCAACGCCACGTCGAGCGGTAACCGGTGTCGAGCTTCGTGCCCGTGTGACGCCACTTGGGCTCCTTGTCTGCCTTCTTCTCGGTGTACTTGCGCAGCCGCCGGATGACCGAGCCGTACGCACCGCTGGCCATCGACGAGATGTGCGCGCCCGGCGGCTCGTCCATGAACGGCATGAACTTGTCCGGGAAACCGGGCATCGTGCAGCCGATGCAGATCCCGCCGACGTTCGGGCAGCCGCCGACGCCGTTGATCCAGCCGCGCTTGGGCACGTTGCACTTCACTACCGGACCCCAGCAACCCAGCTTGACCAGGCACTTCGGCGAGTCATAGGTGTCGGCGAACTGGCCTTGCTCGTAATAGCCCGCACGGTCGCAGCCTTCGTGCACAGTGGCGCCGAAGAGCCATTGCGGCCGGAGGTTGTCGTCGAGCGGGATCATCGGTGCCTGGCCGGACGCCTGGTAGAGCAGGTAGGTCAGTGTCTCGGAGAAGTTGTCCGGATGCGTGGGACAGCCGGGGATACAGACGATCGGGATGCCCGCCTTGGACTTCCAGTCCCAGCCGAGGTAGTCGGGGACGCCCATCGCCCCGGTCGGGTTGCCCTCCATCGCGTGAATACCGCCGTAGGCCGCGCAGGTCCCGGCCGCCACCACGGCGAGTGCCTTGGGCGTCAGGCGGTCCAGCCATTCGCTGGTGGTCATCGGCTGGCCGGTCTCGGGGTTGTTGCCGAACCCGGACCAGTAGCCCTCCTGCTTGATGGACTCGTTCGGGATCGACCCCTCGATGACGAGCACGAATGGTTCGAGCTCACCGCGGTCGGCCTTGTGGAACCATTCGATGAACGTGTCGGCGCCCTGCTCCGGGCCGCATTCGAAATCGATCAGCGGCCAGTGGACCTGGATCTTGGGCAAGCCGGGTAAAGCCCCGAGAACTATTTCCTCGATACTGGGCTGGGTCGCGGCCGTCAGTGCGACGGAATCCCCGTCGCAGGACAGACCCGCGTTGATCCAGAGCAGATGGATGGGCTTCACTTCGTCGGTCGGCTGCGAGTGTTTGGCTTCCGAAGCTGTTGTCACGGTAGTTCACCCTCGAGTTCGTCGAGCGCGCTGACAGTGAGTTCCCACAGCGCGTGATACAGAGTCGTCTGTGCTTCCTGAACGCGGTGCACCGAAGGCGAAGGGACGACGAACAGGTAGTCGATCGTGTCCAGTTCCGCCATCTTCCCGCCGTCGTAACCAGCGATGCCGACGGTGACCATGCCGCGACGGGCGGCCTCATCGAAGGCGCGTAACAGATTCGCGGAGTTCCCGCTCGTGGACAGCCCGACCGCGACGTCACCCCGCCTGCCGAAAGCGGCCACCTGGCGGGCGAACACCACGTCGAAGCCGACGTCGTTGGACAGGGCCGTGACCACGGCGATGTCGTTCGTCAGCCCGAAAGCGGGCAATGGCCGGGCGTCGCCCGCCGGGCTGAGGAACAGGCTCGCCAGGTCCTGCGCGTCGGTGGAGCTCCCGCCGTTGCCGAAGGCCAGCAGCCGTCCACCCCTGGCAAACGAACGAGCCATCTCCGCCGCGCACGTACAAAGCCGTTCGCCATCGGCTTCCAGCACCGCGGCGCGCAGTTCCACGATCTCGCGCACCTTATCCACAGTGGACTGACGGACCATGTCGAGGACAGCGTCGACATCCTGCGGGCCGGAATACAGGAACGGATAGAGTTCCTCCAGCCCACTGGCGCCCACGGGGCTGCGCTCCCGTGTCATGGCATTCACTTCCCTTACTGGGAGGGAATCTCCAGACGCGCTATGGCTTCACCGGCATGAACCAGCAAGTGGTCCCCGACCGCGGCCGAGACCAGCGCGACGCTGACCTCTTCGGTGGTCGACCCGGTGTCCACGACAGCGAACTCCTGATCGAGGAGTTCGACCACGGTCACTTCGACCGCGGTGTCCGAGCAGG
Source organism: Amycolatopsis sp. H20-H5 (assembly GCF_035828755.1). Taxonomy (NCBI): domain Bacteria; kingdom Bacillati; phylum Actinomycetota; class Actinomycetes; order Pseudonocardiales; family Pseudonocardiaceae; genus Amycolatopsis; species Amycolatopsis sp. H20-H5. The sequence continues at coordinate 13,632 of NZ_JAYMZS010000141.1, forward strand.
TAATGCACACCCCGTCGTGACAGACGGGGACAGGCTCTCTGTCGGCCTCACCGGCGCTCATCACGCCACCTCCGGGGTCAGGACGCCCGGATTTTCGAAGAAGACATGCACCAGCTCCCACAGCACGTGGTAGGCCGTCACATGGACTTCCTTCACCACACGAGGGTCACTCGAACGTGCGACGAGCAGATGGTCGGCGGCAGCCGAACCGGCGATCCGCCCGCCGTCCCCGCCGACCAGCGCGACGGTGAGCAGGCCCGACGCCCTGGCGACTTCCAGCCCGCGCAGCACGTTCTCACAGTCGCCGTCGGTGGAGATGCCGAGTGCGATGTCCACCGGTTCGGCGAGAACGCGGAGCTGATGGGCGAACACCTCGGCCAGCCCGGCCCGGTTCGCGATCCCGGTCAGCGTCGCGACGTCGGCGGTCAGCGAAAGGGCGGGCAACGCGCGTTTGCCGACGATCACCGGATGGACGAACTCCACGGCCACGTGCTGCGCGTCCGTGCTGGGCCCGCCGTTGCCGAACACGATCAGCTTGCCGCCTTCGTGGAAACGCACCGCCATCGCGTGACACGCTCGGGCCACCTCGTCCGCCTGGTCCGCGAGATCGCCCATAGGCGCCACGCGACGTTCGAAAAGAGCGCCGACGGAATCAGCGCTCTCCGAGGACCACGACATCGAGGTCACTTCCTCAGGTGGTGGGCAGTGAGGCAGTTGGAGGAACCGACTCCACGGTAGGGGTGTGTGTTGGATCACACAAGAGACCGAGCAGATGTTCGACGGGAGATCGTTACTATCACCTGTTCGGTGGCGCTAACAGCCCCGACACCTCAACAGATGAGCAGCTGTCGAACACCCGCCACCCGGGTGACGGCACTTCCCCGAACCGCGCTTCCACTGAAAGTGCGCGACCATTCGCCAAGCGTTCACCCGGTCTCCGAGCTCGAAGAAACAAACCTGCCAAGCCGCGATTGCGCTGGTCAAGAATGATCACGCCGAACGTCTTTCCGCGCCCAGCTCGGCAACACGATTCCTGGTTGTCTCGACGCGGATTTTCACGAACGCCGTACGCCACCGTGACTGTCTACAGCCACCTGGGGGCTGCGGCATACTGAGCGTGACCACTGTTTTCTTCCTGGAGGTAGTCCCATGAGCGTGCCCGCCGTCGACCGGCTCACCGTCTACGGTGCGAGCTGGTGCCCAGACGTGCGCCGCAGCCGCGCACTACTGGACAGCACCGGCGTCGAGTACGCCTACATCGACGTCGAGCAGGACCCGGCGGCCGAGGCCGCGGTACGGGACCTGCAGGGCGGGCCGAGGCGGATCCCCACCCTGGTCTGGCCGGACGGCGGCCATCTGGTCGAGCCGTCCGACGAGGAACTCACCGCCCGGCTCGACCGCGGATGACCCCGGCAGACGTCCTCACCACACTCCCCCTCGGCACCCGCGTCGTCGTCCGGTACCGCGTCGAGGGCGGCTTCACCGACGCGCTCGGGCCGCTGCGCGCCTGCGATCCGGACGAGTGCGTCGTCGACACCTCGCGAGGTCCGAGCACCATCGCGCTGAGTTCCGTCGTGGCCGCGAAACAGGTCCCACCAGCTCCGGCACGACGCGTCCGTCCACACTAGACATTCGACGTCCGTGCGTTTTCGTTCTGCCGGACCGTCAAGCAGACCGTGCCGGAATCCAGATCGGACACGAGACCCCCGCCGTATAGACCGTTATACACTTGTCCGGCCCGGCCGATCAGTGCGACTGACCGCCGCTAGGGTCGCGAGGTGACCACTCGCGCCCTGATCTTCGACTTCGACGGACTCCTGGTGGACACTGAAGCCGCGGTGCTGCTCGCCTGGCAGGAGGCCTTCGCCGAGCACGGGACCGAGTTCCCGCTCGACGTGTGGCACACCGTGATCGGCACCCAGCACACCGCGACGACGATGTTCCCCCTGTTGCGGAACCACGCTGGCGGCCTGGAACTGGAGGAGTTCCGGCTCGTGCTGCGCGCCCGCATCGGCGCCCTCCTGGAGAACGAGGGACCCCGTCCCGGCGTGCTGGACTACCTGGACGCCGCGGCCGACCTCGGCCTGACGCTGGCCGTGGCGTCGAGTTCGACCGGGGGCTGGGTGTCCACGCACCTCCGGCAGCAGGGCCTCACCGACCGGTTCGCCGCGGTGCTCACCGGCGACCTCCACCCGGCGAAGCCCCGCCCGGACCTCTACCTGGCCGCGCTGGACGCACTCGGGGTCACCGCCGCTCAGGCCCTCGCGTTCGAGGACTCACCCCACGGGGTCAGCGCGGCCAAGGCCGCCGGGCTCCGCTGCGTCGCGGTCCCCAACGCCATCACCGTGGCACTCGACCTCAGCCACGCCGACCTCACGCTGTCGTCGTTCGAGGACAAGCCGCTCGGGGAACTGCTTCGTCACTTCTCCGGGGACACGGCCTGACCTGGGAGTGCCAGTACCGGCACTCTTAGCGGGTGAATTGTGAAATCGGTGCATGACTTGCCCGGCCCCTGGGTACTTCCCGATGTCAGCCGTGCCGGAGCGGCCTCCGAAGGAGATCCCGATGCTCAGTCATTACGACCGTCGTGAGCTGGACAAGATCGAGCAGTGGTTCGAAGCCACGGATCCGGCACTGGCCGCCGTGCTGACGACCGGCAAACCGGCGCGGCGCCCGATGGGCCGCCGTCTCCTCCTCATCTGCTTCGACATACTGGCCGCCCTCCTGTTCGTGCTCGGCCTGATCACCGCCGGCCCGGCGCTCACTCTCAGCGGGGTGCTCGCCTGCGCGCTCGCGGTGTGGCTTCACGCGTTGAGGCACCTCAGCCGTCCTTGGTAAGCACTGTTTCGCGCGCCTCGTGCTCCGCCTGTCAGTAGTCTCCGACCTGACACGGAACACGAGGAGACCCGTCATGCGCTTCATGATCCTGATCAAGTCCAACGCCCGGTCCGAGGCGGGCGAGCACCCCACCGAAGCGGAGTTCACCGCGATGGCCGCCTACAACGAGGAGCTCGCCGACGCCGGTGTGCTGGTCGCGGGCGAGGGTCTGCAGCGAAGCGCCCAGGGAGCGCGCGTCAGCCTTTCAGCGGCCGGGACCACCGTGACCGACGGCCCGTTCGCCGAGGCCAAGGAGCTGATCGGCGGGTTCTGGATGATCCGGGCCACCTCGCTGCAGGAGGCACTCGACTGGGCGAAGCGCTGCCCGGCGCCCGCCACCGGCGAGACCCTGCTCGAGGTGCGCAAGGTGCTCGGCCCGGAGGACTTCGGCGACGACTTCACCCCCGAGCTGCAGGAGGCCGAGCAGCAGCTTCGCGACCGGGTGGCGAAAAGCCAGTAGCCATGGCCGCCACGGAATGGGTGCTGCACGTGGATCTCGACCAGTTCATCGCCGCGGTCGAGGTCGGCAGGCGGCCCGAGCTGCGCGGGCGCCCGGTGATCGTGGGCGGCACGGGGGATCCCGGCGAACGGGCGGTCGTGTCCACCGCTTCCTACGAGGCGCGCGAGTTCGGCATCGACTCGGGCATGTCGCTGCGGCTGGCCGCGAAGCGCTGCCCGGACGCCGTCTTCCTGCCGGTCGACGCCCCGGCCTACGACGCGGTCTCGGAGCGGGTCATGGCGACGCTGCGGGAGTTCCCGATCGTGGTGCAGGTCCTCGGCTGGGACGAGGCGTTCCTTGGCGTCACCACCGATGCCCCGGAGGCACTCGCCGCGGACCTCCGGCGCGCGGTGGACGCGGAAACCGGGCTCTCGTGTTCCGTCGGCATCGGCGACAACAAGCTGCGCGCCAAACTGGCGACCGGGTTCGCCAAACCGGCCGGGATCTTTCGGCTGACCAAGGAAAACTGGTGGGCCGTGATGTCCGGGCGGCCGACGGACGCGCTCTGGGGCATCGGCCGCAAGACCGCGAAGAAGCTCGCCGCGGCGGGCCTTGCCACGGTCGACGAGCTCGCGGCCGCGGATCCCGGGGAGCTCGCGGCGAAATTCGGGCCGACGCTCGGCCCGTGGTACCGGCTGCTCGCCGGCGGTGCGGGTGATCGCGACGTCACGGCGACGCCGTACGTGCCGCGGTCCCACGGCCGGGAGACGACGTTCCAGCAGGACCTGACCGACCCTGGCGAAATGGCCGCGGCCGTGCGCGTGCTCGCGCTTCGCGTGGCCGAAGATGTCGAGACCGAGGGCAGGCCCGCGGCGCGGGTGGCGGTGAAGGTGCGCTTCGTGCCGTTCGACACGCACACCCGCAGCGTCACACTCGACGCCCCGACCGGCGCCGCCGCAGACATCGAGCAGGCGGCACTGCGGGTACTGGCGCTGTTCGAGCTGAACCGCCCGGTCCGGCTGCTCGGCGTCCGGGCCGAATTCCCGCGCGAGGACGAACCGGGGGCCTGAAACGCCTTCCGTTCAGTGCTCGGCACCCGGCGGGAGCGGCAGCGGCTGATCGGGGTCGAGCACGACGCCCCCCATGCGCAGGGTGTGGTCGAGCATCGCCCAGATGGTGCCGGTCAGCTGGGCGGTGAACTCCTCCAGGCTCAGCGAACCGGGGTGGTCGAGCCAGCGCGTCGTGGCGGACTCGACGTAGCCGACCAAGCCGAACGCGACGGTGTCCGCCGGGGCGGGATCGAGCCCGAAGCCGCCGAGCCAGCCGGTGAACAGGCGGCTCAGGTGCTGGCCGATGGCCGCCTTGACGTCGATGGCGGAGTCGCCCAGCGGCGGGGTGAGCGCGTTGCGCACCAGGTAGCGGTGCAGTTCGGTGTGCTCGGTGAGCCAGCGCAGATGCGTCCCGATCGCCGCCACGATCATTTCGCGGGGCGAGCCCTCCGTGGGATGCCACACCGGCTCGAGCTCGGCCGTCACCAGTTCGGCGGCGCGCTGCGCGATCGCGCGCTGCAGGTCCCCCGCGTCGGCGAAGTGCTTGTAGAGCCCCGTTCGCGCGACCCCGGCCTGTTCGGCGATCTGTTCGGTCGACACCCCGGGCCCGTGCCGGGTGATCGCCACCAGCGCGGCTTCGACGAACTCGGCCCGGCGGCGGGCCTGCTGACCCGCCCAGCGCGCCGCCCTGCCGTCGACGCGGGTGCCGGTCGATGCTGCCATGAGGTTCAGCCTACTCAAGGCGGCCCTCCGGGTGTACGCTGCCAAAGTACCCAGTACATCGCGTACCACTTACCTCATCGACGCGGAGGCGCCGCCATGACGGTCGAAACACCACCCCAGGGCCGGGACGTCACCGCGGCGCGCCTGCTCAAGAGCTCGGCGAAGAACTCGTACGACCCGTACCTCGACATCGACTGGGCCGCGCCGCTGGCCGAGGGCAAGGCGTACATGCCCCTCGAGCGGGTTTCGCTGTATGGCACCGCGCTCTGGGACGGGCTCACGCCGGAGCAGCGCATCGAGCTGTCCAAGCACGAGATCGCCAGCATCATGAGCGTCGGGCTGTGGTTCGAGATCGTGCTCATGCACATGCTGTCGCGGTACGTGTTCGACCTCGACGCGCGCACCGAGCACGCGCAGTACACGCTCACCGAGATCGGCGACGAAACGCGGCACTCGATCATGTTCGCCAGGGCCGCCGAGCGGCTCGGCGTGCCGCGGTACGGGGTGCCGCCGATCGTGCACCGGCTGGCGAAACTGTTCGGCGCCACCGCTTCCGGCCCCTCGATGTTCGCGAGCGTGCTCGTCGCCGAGGAGACGACCGACCGGCTGCAGCGCTCGATGATGGACGACGAGGACATCCAGCCGCTGATCCGCGCGGTCAACCGGATCCACGTCGTCGAGGAGGCCCGGCACGTCCGCTTCGCTAAGGAAGAGGTCCTGCGCACGGTCCCGAAGCTGACCAAGGCCGGTCTCCGCCGACACCGCGTGCGCACCGCGCTCGTTTCCTACGCGGTAGTCGACTGCCTCGTCGATCCGCGCGTCTATCGCAGCGTCGGCATCGAACCGCGCGAAGGCCGCGAAGCCGCGCTCGCCAATCCCGAGTTCCAGGAGACGCGGCGCTGGATGGCCGAGAAGATCGTGCCGTTCCTGCGCGACGCCGGACTCATCGGCGGCCGCTCCGAAGGGCTCTGGCGCAAGGCCCACCTGCTCTGACGAACGCCGAGCCGCTCACGGCGTCCGTACCGTCGGCGACGCGGGTTAAGAGTCCCTGAAGGCCACCATGACGGCGTTAGACGCCGTCATGGTGGCCTTCAGGGACTCTGGGCGAGCCGGACCACCGCGTCCGGGTCGAGGGCCGAGGGCCGGGACCACACCCGTGGCTGACGCGCGCGTGGATATCGTGGGCAAGGCCAGGTCACCGGCTACCGCGGAGGAAGCACAGTGCGACGAAGAACGGTGCTCGCCGGTGCCGGGGCCGCGGTCGTCGCCGGTGGGCTGACCTGGGCCGGGGTGGCGGTGTTCACCCCGGACGACCGGCCGCTGGCGCTGGTCTACCGGGGACCCGCCGCGTGCCAGGACTGTGCCGAAGCCGTCGCGGCGCTCCTGCGCTCGACCACCACGCCCCTGCGGGTCGAATTCTGCGGGCCGGACGAGGATCTGGCACTGACCCGCGAGACCCTCGACACGGCCACGATCTACGCCCAGCCGGGCGGCGGCACGCTGAGCGACGGCTGGCGGGACATGCGCCGCTATGCCGGTGACATCCGCGACTGGACCAGGGCGGGCGGGCACTACCTCGGCTTCTGCCTCGGCGGCTACCTCGCGGGCGCGACGCCCGGTTTCGCGCTGCTGCCCGGCGACACCGACCAGTACATCACCACACGCCGGGCCAGCGTGCGCACGGACAAGGACGCGCTGGTCACCGTGCGCTGGCGAAACCAGCC
>NZ_JAYMZS010000142.1:0-20324 GCF_035828755.1 Amycolatopsis sp. H20-H5
GTCGGTCGTTTCGGGGTCGGCGCAGAACAGTTCACCGAGCATGTGCCCGGCCAGCGCGGACGCCGTCGGGTAGTCGAAAACCAGCGTCGGAGACAGGCGCAGCCCGGCCGTGGCGTTCAGCCTGTTCCGCAGTTCCACCGCGGTGAGCGAGTCGAAGCCGAGCTCCTGGAACGGGCGCGACGGATCGATCTCGGCGACCCCGGCATGGCCGAGTACCAGCGCGACCTGGGTGCGGACGACGTCGAGCAGTGCCTCCGAGCGGTCCTCGACGGCAAGCCAGGACAGCCGGCGGACGAGGTCCGCACCCGAGCCTGCCACGACGGTTCGCCGGGAGGAACCGCGGATCAGGCCCCGCAGCAACTCCGGGACGTCGCCCTGGGCTCGCAGCGCGGCGAAGTCCAGCCGGGTCGGCAGGAGGACGGCGTCGTCACCACCCAGTGCGGCGTCGAACAGCGTCATACCCTGCTCGACGGTCAGCGGTGGCATCCCGGAGCGCGCGATCCGGTCGAGGTCGGCGTCGGTGAGCTTGCCCGTCATTCCCTCCGTTCGCGCCCACGGCCCCCAGGCCAATGAGAGGCCGGGGAGCCCCTGGGCCCGCCGGTGCTGGGCCAGCGCGTCGAGGAACGCGTTGGCGGCGGCGTAGTTGCCCTGCCCGGCCGCGCCGAACGTCCCGGCGGCTGACGAGTAGGTCACGAAGGCCTTCAGGTCCAGGGCGCGGGTCAGCTCGTGCAGGTTCCACGCCGCGTCCACTTTGGACTTCAGGACGACCTCGAGCCGTTCGGGGGTCAGCGATTCGATCAGGCCGTCGTCGAGCACTCCAGCGGTGTGCACGATGGCCGAAACGGTGTGCTGGGCCAGTAGTTCCGTGAGTGCGGCCCGGTCGGCGACGTCGCACGCGACGACCTGGGCGTGGGTACCCTGCGCGGCCAGCTCGGCGACGAGTTCCACCACACCGTCCGCCGCGCCGCCGCGACGGCTGACGAGCAAGAGGGACCGGACGCCGTGCTCGGCGGCCAGGTGCCGGGCGAGCACGCTGCCGAGCCCGCCGGTGCCGCCGGTGATGAGGACTGTGCCGTCGTGGTCCCAGGTGTGCCTCGCCTCGGGTGCCGGGGAGCGGGTCAGGCGGGCGGCCGAGATCTCACCGCCGCGGATCACGAGGTTCGGTTCGGCCGAGGCGAGGGCCCGGGGCAGTGCCGCGAGCGAGCGCTCGTCCTCGTCGAGGTCGACCAGGCCGAAGCGGCCGGGGTTCTCGGTTTGTGCGGAACGCACGAGCCCGGCGGCCGCCGCGGCGGCCAGGTCGGTGCCCGTGGTGGCGCCCCTGGTCACGAAAACCAGCCGGGATTCCTTGGTGAGCCACTGCTGGAGGTGGTCGAGCACGGCGGCGGTGACGTCGTGGGCCGAGCGTGCCACGGCCGACCGGTCGCCCGTGATCGGGACGAGGACGGTGTTCGCTTCCGCCGAGACCGAAACGCCGGAGGTGCGCAGGGCGTCTTCGAGACCGAGGGTGTCGGAGCCGAGGATCGACACCGAGTCCACGTCGGTGGTCAGGCCCGGTGCGAGAGTCCAGTCGAGCCGGAACAGCGCCTCGGCGGCGATGTCGGCGGTCTCGGTCAGCTGATCCCCCGGCAGCGCGCGGAGCAGCAGGCCACAGACGGAGGCGACCGGGCCACCAGCGGTGTCCGCGACCGCGATCGACACCATGTTGGTCCCGGTGCGCAGGAGCCGTACCCGGATCGACGAGGCGCCGGTGGCGTGCAGCGAGACATTCTCCCAGTAGAACGGGAGCGCACCGCCCTCGATGTCCAGTCCTGCTGGGGAAATCGCGTGTAGCGCGGCGTCGAGCAGGGCGGGGTGCAGGCCGAACTCGGCGGCGTCGGTGCCCTCGGGCAGGCTCACCTCGGCGAAGGCTTCCTCGCCGCGCCGCCAGACGGCCCGCAGGCCCTGGAAGGCCGGGCCGTAGGCGAAGCCGCCGTCGGCGAACTGCTCGTAGCAGCCGGAAACGTCGACGGCGACGGCACCGGCCGGAGGCCACGCGGTCGCGTCGAAGTCGTGGGCGGGCGTTTCCTCGTCGGCGAGCAGACCGGCCGCGTTCCGGGTCCACCTCGCGGTGTGCTCGGGCCGGGAGTGGACGGCGATCCGGCGCAGGCCCGAGTCGTCGGGGGTGGACACGGCAAGCTGCACCTGGAGCGCGCCGCGCTCGGGCAGGACCATCGGCGTGGCCAAGGTCAGCTCGACGACCCGGCCGCAGCCGACCTCGTCGCCCGCGCGGATCGCGAGTTCGAGCACCGCGGTCCCGGGCACGAGCACCTGCCCGAGCACCGCGTGGTCGGCCAGCCACGGCTGCGTGCGGACGGACAGGCTGCTGGTGAACAGCATGCCGTCGTCGTCCGCGAGATCCACGGAGCCGGTGAGCAGCGGATGGCCGATGGCGGTGAGACCGAAGGCGGCGGCGTCACCGGCCTCCGGCAGCGCGTCCGGCCAGAACCAGCTGCGCTGGAAGGCATACGTCGGCAAGGCCACCTTGCGCGCGCCGCGGAACAACGCGCCCCAGTCGACACGGACACCGTGAACGTGCAACCGGGCCAACGCCGACAGCGCAGAGAGTTCCTCCGAACGATCCTTGCGCAGCACCGGCACAACCAGAGCGTCCCCCGGCACCGACTGCACTGCCATCGCCGACAACACCCCGTCCGGACCCAACTCCACGAACGTCCGAACACCCTCAGCCGCCAGCACCGTCACGCCGTCGGCGAACCGAACAGACCCACGCACCTGCCGCACCCAATACTCAGGATCCCCCAGCTCACCGGTCACCACCGCACCCGTCAGATTCGACACCACCGGAATCCGCGGAGCCGCGAACGAAAGACCCTCCACCACGACACGGAACTCATCCAACATCGGATCCATCAACGACGAATGAAAAGCATGCGACACCCGCAGCCGCGACGACTTCCGCCCCTCCAACCGCCCCACCAGCGCCAAAACCTGGGCCTCGTCACCAGCAACGACTACCGAGCCGGGTCCGTTGATCGCCGCGACCGACGCACCCCCGGTCAACAACGACACCACCTCGGCCTCGGTGGCCTGAACCGCCACCATCGCACCGCCGCGAGGCAACGCACCCATCAACCGAGCCCGCGCCGACACCAAAGCACACGCATCCACCAACGAAAGAACGCCCGCGACATGAGCAGCCGCGACCTCGCCAATCGAATGACCCGCCACAAAATCAGGCCGCACACCCCACGACTCGACCAACCGGAACAACGCCACCTCAACCGCAAACAACGCACACTGCGCCCACCGAGTCTCATCGAGAACCCCAGAATCCCCGCCCCACAACACCTCCCGCACCGCCTCACCGAGGCACCCGACCACAGCATCGAACGCCTCGGCGAACACCGCGAACCGGCCGTGCAATTCACGACCCATCCCGAGCCGCTGCGAACCCTGACCAGAGAACAAGAACGCCGTCTTACCCACGCGCACCGCGCCCCCGATGACCCCGGGGCCGGTCAGCGACCGCAGGCTTTCCAATGCGCTGTCACGGTCTTCGGCCAGGACCACGGCACGATGTTCGAAGGCTGACCGAGCTGTCGCCAGCGAGAAACCGACGTCGCCGGTGGGCAGCTCCGGAGCACCCTCCAGGTGCGACACGAGCCGTGCGGCTTGGGAAAGCAGCGCCTCCGGCGTCTTGGCCGACAGCACCCAAGGCACCAGTCCGGTGCTCGCGGGACGCTCGGCGGCGGCGAGCGGCGGCGGCGCCTGCTCCAGGATGACGTGGGCGTTGGTGCCGCTGATCCCGAACGAGGAGACCCCGGCGCGGCGCGGGCGGCCGGTCTCCGGCCAGGCGAGCTGCTCGCCGAGCAGCTCGACAGCGCCTGCTTCCCAGTCCACATGCGACGACGGCGTCTCCGCGTGCAGGGTCTTCGGCAGTACCCCGTGGCGCATCGCCATGACCATCTTGAGCACCCCGGCGACCCCGGCGGCGGCCTGGGTGTGCCCGAGGTTCGACTTCACCGAGCCGAGCAGCAGCGGCCGATCGGCGTCGCGGTCCTGACCGTAGGTGGCGAGAATTGCCTGTGCCTCGATGGGGTCGCCCAGCGTGGTGCCGGTGCCATGCGCTTCGACGGCGTCGACGTCCGAAGTGGACAGTCCGGCGCTCGCCAGTGCCTGGCGGATCACGCGTTGCTGGGACGGGCCGTTCGGCGCGGTGAGCCCGTTCGAGGCGCCGTCCTGGTTGACCGCGGAGCCGCGGAGCACGGCGTGGACCTCGTGCCCGTTGCGCTTCGCCTCGGAAAGCCTTTCCAGCACGAGGATGCCGACACCCTCGGCCCAGCCGACCCCGTCGGCCGAGTCCGAGAAAGCCTTGCACCGGCCGTCGACGGCCATGCCGCGCTGCCGGGAGAACTCGACGAAGACGTCCGGGCTGGACAGCACGGTCGCACCACCGGCGAGGGCGAGGGAGCAGTCACCGCTGCGCAGAGCCTGTGCGGCCCAGTGCAGCGCGACCAGCGACGACGAGCACGCCGTGTCCACGGTGACCGCCGGGCCTTCCAGCCCCAGGGTGTAGGCGACCCTGCCGGAGGCCACGCTCGGGGCGCTGCCGTTGCCACGGAAGCCTTCGAACTCCTTGCTGGGGAGCAGCTGGCCGTAGTCGCTGTACATGATCCCGGCGAACACGCCGGTCCGGCTGCCGCGCAGGGACACCGGGTCGATCCCGGCCTGCTCGATCGCCTCCCAGGACGCCTCCAGCAGCAGCCGCTGCTGCGAGTCGGTCGCGAGTGCTTCACGCGGGCTCATCCCGAAGAACCCCGCGTCGAAGGCGCCCGCGTCGTGGAGGAAGCCGCCGGAGCGGGTGTAGGAGGTGCCGAGGTGGTCAAGATCGGGGTGGTAGAGACCTTCGTTGTCCCAGCCGCGGTTCTCCGGGAAACCCGAGATCGCATCGCGCCCGGCGGCGACGAGCCGCCACAGGTCGTCCGGCGAACTCACCTCACCGGGGTAGCGGCAGGCCATCCCGACGATGGCGATGGGGTCGTCGTCCACCAGGCCGGGTGCCGGGACGAAGACTTCGGCGTCCTCACAGAACAGCTCTTCGAGCAGGTAGTCAGCCAGCGCCCTCGGAGTGGGGTAGTCGAACACGAGCGTCGCGGGCAGTCGCAGGTCGGCGGTCCCGTTCAGGCGGTTCCGCAGGTCCACCGCGGTCAGGGAGTCGAAGCCGAGGTCCTGGAACGAGCGGGCGGCGTCGATCGCGCCCGCGCCCGCGTGGCCGAGCACCAGTGCGACGCGGCTGAGGACCAGGTCGAGCAGGACCTCGCGCCGGTCCGCGGGTGGCAGTGCGGCCAGCTGCCCGGCAAGACCGTCGCGTCCCGCCTTCGCCGCCACCGCACGCCTGCGGCGAGCCGGGACAAGTCCGCGGAGCAGCTGCGGGACGTCGTCCTGTGCGGCGAGCACCGGGAGGTCCAGCCGGGCCGGGAGCACGACGGCCTCGCCGGTGGCGAGTGCGGCGTCGAACAGGGCGACGCCCTGCTCGATCGACAGCGGGGGCACCCCCGAACTGATCATGCGCTCGATGTCGGCCCCGGTGAGGCCGCCGGTCATCCCGGCGTCCCGCGTCCACGGTCCCCATTGGAGGGACACCGCGGGCAGGCCGTCAGCGCGACGCTGCTGGGCGAGCGCGTCGAGGAAGGCGTTGGCCGCGGCGTAGTTGCCCTGACCGGCACCGCCGAAGGGGCTCGCCAGCGAGGAGAACAGGACGAAAGCCGAGAGGTCCGCCTCGCGGGTGAGCTCGTGCAGGTTCCAGGCCGCGTCCACCTTGGGGCGCAACACGGTGTCGACCTGGTGCGGCGTCAGCGAGGCGACGATGCCGTCGTCGAGCACGCCCGCGGTGTGCACCACGGCGGTGACCGGGTGCTGTGCGAGCAGTTCGGCCAGCGCGTCGCGGTCGGCGAGGTCGCAGGCGGCGATCGTGACCTCGGCCCCTTGGGCGGTCAGCTCCGCGCGGAGCGTTTCGGCCCCGTCGGCGGCCAGGCCGCGACGGCTGGCAAGCACGAGGTTGCGCACGCCGTGCGCGGCGACCAGGTGCCGGGCGAGCACACTGCCGAGACCGCCGGTACCACCGGTGATCAGGACCGTGCCGTCGGCGGCCCAGGTGATCGGGTCCAGCGCGGCCGGTGCCCGCTCAAGGCGGGCGGCGAGCACATTTCCTCGCCGCACGGCCAAGTTCGGTTCGGCCGCGGTGAGTGCCGGTCGCAGTGACGCGGCCGACGCCGGGTCGGTGTCGAGGTCGAGCAGGCCGAAGCGGCCAGGGTGCTCGGTCTGCGCGGTGCGCACCAAACCCCACACCGCGGCAGCGACGGCGTCGCCGCCAGTGGTCGCCCCTCTCGCGACGAACACGAGCCGGGACTCGGCGAAGCGCTCTTCGGCGAGCCAGCGCTGCAACGTGTCCAGCGCGCGGACGGTCGCCGCGTGCACGGCTTCGACCGTCGCGCCTTCACCCACCACCGGAACCAGGACGACGGACGGAACCTCGTCGGCCAGGAGTGCGTCGAGATTCTCATACGTGACAACAGAGTCGTCGGAGTCGCCGACTCCGAGGACATCGGTGCCCACCAGCGCGACCGGCTCGCCGGAGGGTTCTGTGTTCGGTACGGGGACCCAGCCTGTCCGGAACAAGGAGTTCGACGTGGAGCCGGCCGGGAAACCCGTCCCCTGCCCGACCGGGATCGCGCGCAGGAGCAGGGAGTCGACGGTGGCGATCGGCGCACCAGCGGCGTCCGCGACAGCCATGGACACGGCGTCGTCGCCGAGCCTGCGCAGGCGGACGCGTGCCGCGGCCGCGCCGATGGCGTGCAGCGAAACACCTTCCCACGAGAACGGCATCCCGCCGCGGCCGTCTTCTCCGCGGTCGACGAGGGCCACGGCCTGTAGCGCGGCGTCGAGCAGCGCGGGGTGCAGACCGAACGCCTCGGCGTCGGCCTCGATGTGTTCAGGCAGGCTCACGTCGGCGAACACGTCGTCGCCGCGGCGCCACACTGAGCGCACGCCCCGGAACGCGGGCCCGTACTCGAAACCACCCTCGGCGAACCACTCGTAGCAGCTTTCGAGGTCAACCGGTGTCGCGCCTTCGGGCGGCCAGACCCCAGCGGCGAACTCCTCGCCCGCCTGGACTCCGTCGGTCAGCGTGCCGGAGGCGTGCTGTGTCCAGGGTGCGGCCGCGTCGCCTTCGGGCCGGGAGTGGATCGTGATGGCGCGGCGGCCGGACTCGCCGTCGGAGGCACGGACGCGCAGCTGCACCTGGACCCCACCCCGCGCGGGCAGGACCAGCGGCGCGGCGAGCGTCAGCTCTTCGAGCCGGGCGCAGCCGACCTCGTCACCCGCGCGGACGGCCAGTTCGACGAAGGCCGTGCCGGGCAGCAGAACGCGGCCCATGACCACGTGATCGGCCAACCACGGCTGGGTCTGGATGGACAGCCTGCTGGTCAGCACCGCGCCGTCGAAGTCGGCCAGTAGCACGGCCGCGCCGAGCAGGGGGTGCTCGGCGACATCGAGCCCGGCGGCGGTGACGTCACCGGCGCTGCCGGAAGGTCCGGCCAGCCAGAACGTTTCGTGCTGGAAAGCGTAGGTGGGGACGTCGACCTGGCGGCCACCGGCGCAGAAGCCGGTCCAGTCCACGGGCACGCCTTGGACGTGCAGCTGTGCCAGCGCGCCGACCGCGGCAGGCTCCTCCGGCCGGTCCTCGCGCAGCGTCGGAACCAGCACGGAGTTCTCCGGCGCGGACTCACGAGCCATCGCGGACAGCACGCCGTCGGGACCGAGTTCCAGGAACGTGCGGACGCCTTCGGTGCTCAGTGCGCGAACACCGTCGGAGAACCGGACGGTCTCCCGGACGTGGCGCACCCAATACTCCGGCGAGCCCAGTTCGGCCGCCGTGGCAAGCTCGCCGGTCAGGTTCGACACGACCGGGATTTCGGGACGGTGGAAGGACAACGTCGACGCGACCGCCCGGAACTCGGCGAGCATCGGGTCCATCAGCGGCGAGTGGAACGCGTGCGACACCCGCAGGCGCGCGGTCTTGCGGCCCAGCTTCTCGAAGTGCGCGGCGAGCGCGGTCACCGCCGCTTCATCCCCGGAGAGCACCAGCGAACCTGGGCCGTTGATCGCGGCGATCGCGATGGTCCCGTCGAGCAGGGGTGTCACCTCTTCCTCGGCCGCCTTGATGGCGACCATGACCCCGGTCGCCGGTAGTGCCTGCATCAGCCGCCCTCGGGCGGCGACCAGCTTGACGGCGTCGGCCAGGGACAACACGCCGACGGAGTACGCGGCCGCGAGCTCGCCGATCGAGTGGCCCGCGACGAAGTCAGGGGTCACGCCCCAGGACCGGACCAGCCGGTAGAGCGCGACTTCGACCGCGAACAGCGCGGGCTGGGTCCAGCCGGTTTCGTTCAGGGTCCCGGCGTCGTCTCCCCACACGACCTCGCGCAGCGGCCGAGCCAGCAGCGGATCGAGCTCCGCGGTCACGGTGTCGAACGCCTCGGCGAAGACGGGGAACCGGTCGTAGAGCTCCCGACCCATGCCAAGCCGCTGCGAGCCCTGTCCAGAGAACAGGAACGCGGTCTTCCCGGCGGCGACCGAACCCTCGACCACAGCGGCGTCGGGTTCGCCCTCGGACAGGGCCGCCAGCCCTCGCAGGGCGGTTTCGCGGTCACCGGCGACGACCACGGCGCGGTGCGAGAACCGGGAACGGCCTGCCGCCAGCGAAACGGCGATGTCGGCGGCGGGCGCCTCCGGGCGGGTCCGCAGGTGCGACAGCAGCCGGGCCGCTTGAGCGTGGAGCGCCTCCGGGGTCTTAGCCGCCAGGACCCACGGCACGAGACCCGTCTCGGTGGGCACGCCGACGCGTTCGGTTGCCGAGGTGTTCGCCGGAGCCTGTTCGAGGATGACGTGGGCGTTGGTACCGCTGATGCCGAACGCCGACACCGCGGCCCGGCGCGGCCGGTCGAGCTCCGGCCAGCTCCGCTGTTCGGTCGCCAGCTCCACGGCGCCCGAGTCCCAGTCCACACTGGACGACGGGGTGTCGACGTGCAGGGTCTTCGGCACGATCCCCGCGCCGAGGGCGAGGACCATCTTGATCACCCCGGCGACCCCCGCCGCGGCCTGGGCGTGCCCGAGGTTCGACTTCACCGAGCCGAGCAGCAACGGGTGGGCCCGGTCCTGGCCATAGGTCGCCAGCAAGGCCTGCGCCTCGATGGGATCGCCAAGGCTGGTCCCCGTCCCGTGCGCCTCCACGACGTCGATCTGCTCGGGTGTCAGGCGCGCGGTCTCCAGCGCCGCGCGGATGACGCGCTGCTGCGACGGTCCGTGCGGCGCGGTCAGCCCGCTGCTCGCGCCGTCCTGGTTCACCGCAGAGCCGCGCACCACGGCGAGCACCCGATGGCCGTTCCGCTGAGCGTCAGAGAGCCGTTCCAGCAGGAGCAGGCCGACGCCCTCACCCCACGCCATCCCGTCGGCGGTGTCAGCGAACGCCTTGCACCGTCCGTCCCGCGACATGCCGCGCTGGCGCGCGAACTCGACGAACGCGTTCGTGGTCGCCATCACCGTCGAGCCGCCGACGAGTGCCATCGAGCAGTCACCGCCGCGCAGCGCCTGTTCCGCCCAGTGCAGCGCCACCAGCGACGAAGAGCAGGCGGTGTTGACCGTGACCGCCGGTCCTTCCAGGCCGAGGAAGTAGGAGATCCGTCCGGAAAGGACACTGGCCGCGGTACCGGTCAGCAGGTGCCCCTCGGAGGTCTCGGGCAGGTCGGCGCCCGAGCCGTAGGCCGATTCGACCGCGCCGACGAACGTTCCCGTCGCGCTTCCGCGCAGCGACAACGGGTCGATCCCCGCGTGCTCGATCGTCTCCCACGCCACCTCGAGCAGCAGCCGCTGCTGCGGGTCCATCGCGAGAGCTTCGCGCGGGGAGATCCCGAAGAAGCCAGGATCGAATTCGGCGGCCGAGTGGAGAAAACCACCCTCGACCACGTAAGTCTTGCCGGGCTTGTCCGGGTCCGGGTCGTAGATCGACGCGGCGTCCCACCCGCGGCCCTCGGGGAAGCCCGAGATCGCGTCTTCGCCGTCGAGCAGCAGCTGCCACAGCTCTTCGGAAGAGTTCACTCCCCCGGCGTACCGGCACCCCATGCCCACGATCGCGATCGGCTCGGTGTGCTTCGCCTCGACGGTCTGCAACCGCTGCCGGGTCTGCCGCAGGTCGGCGGTGACCAGCTTGAGGTAGTCGCGGAGTTTGTCTTCGTTGCTCGTCATGCGGGTGGTGCCTCCCAAGTGAGGGAACAACTTGCGGGACTGTGGCCGTGCCGTCCTGCCCGTGCTGTGTCCGCAAAACGTTGCCGATCTCCCACTACAACCTTGCCGGACATGGCACTAGTGCTGTCACTAGTGCTCTGCCCGGTTGGCGGTGCCGCGAAGGCTGCCTGAGGGTGGGAACTTGCCCGACTGCGATCCGCTGACCAGCGGGTTTACCGTTCGACGCTGCTCAGAGTCTCGGCGCGGCTCACCAAGTGACGAGCAACTCGGACAGCCCGCCCGCGAGTTCATCGTCCGGCGAAACGAGCTCCGACACCGGCCGAACCAGGCGCAGACCGGGAAGCCGCCGCAGCAGGGACGAAAACACCAGCCTCAGCTGCATCCGCGCAAGCGGCGCGCCGACGCAGTGCCACATGCCGAGCGAAAAGGTCAGGTGCGGGTTGGACGGGCGGGTGAGGTCGATCCGGTCGGGCTCGTCGAAGGCTCGCGAATCGGTGTTCGCCAGTGCCAGGTCGAGCAACACCAAATCACCGGCCTGGATGTGGACCCCGTCGACGTCGATGTCTTCCCGCGCGTAGTGCGGAATGGTCACGCCGCCCGCGCTGGCGGTGCGCAGCAGCTCTTCGACCGCCGCGGGCATCAGCCCGGGATCCGAGGTCACCGCCGCGCGGAGCTCGTCGTCGCTGCACAGCCGCGCGACCCCGAAGGCGAGATGGTTCACGACGCCGCGGGACCCGAAGATCACCCCGGCCAGCATGGTGGCGACTTCGTCATCGGCGAGCCCGGCGGCACAAGCACCGGAGATCAGGTCGTCGCGTGGCTCTTGCCGCCGGAGTACGACCAGCCGCCCGAGCGCGGCCGCGAGCGGACCCAGCCCGTCGGTCCCACCGCCGAGCATGCTCACCTCATCGAGCAGCTGCCCCACCTTGTCGCGGTCTTCGGCGGGAATGCCGATCATCTCGCACACGACCGCCGTCGACAGGGGGCTCGCGACCAGCTCCAGCAAATCGGCAGGCGGGCCGTGGGACGCCAGGGTGGCCACCACTTCGTCGACGATCCCCGCCACACGAGGTTCGAGCTCGGCCATCCGCCTGCGTGAGAAGTACGGCGTGAGCACCGACCGGTGCAGGCGGTGCTCGGCGAGCTCGTGCACATAGTCCGCCTGGCTGGTGGCCTCGGCGAGGATCGGGGAGTCGATGAACCGGGGCGCGTTCGCCGGATCCGGATGCGCCCGCCCGAGCTTCGAGCCCATCAGCAGGTCCTTGATCTCGGCGTGCCGGGTGATCAGCCACGCGGCGTCATCGGCGTAGGTCCGGACCCGCACGACCGCACGGGATTCTTGCAGCGACCGCCAGTCCGGGGCAGGCTGGAGCACCGGCGTGGACAGAGCGGCCAGACTGGGCATCTCCTCGGCAGGACAGGGCATTTTCAGGCTCCCTTGTGGATTGTCGACGTTTCGTCGTTCAACGTCGACAATCCCAGTGTCGCGGAAAGGCTGTCAAAGCTTCTGACGAAGAGGTCGGGAAAGCACCAAATCACCGAGAAACCGGCGGATGTGCTTACAGGGCAAGGTTCCGTGACGACAAGGGGCGCCAGATCCCGGGGACGATTGCCTGATTCCGCTGTCCTGCAGCGAACTCAGACGCGGCCACTACCAGTGACAACGCCTCAACCATCCCAGACCACAACTGCCTTACTAGCCGCGGCCTAGTTCCTTGTCGATGAACGCGAACATCTCGTCGTCGGTCACCGCGGCGAGTTCATCGGAACCTTCTGCCTCCTCGGTGTCTTGCTCGGTGTCCTGCTCGCCGGTGGCCTCGAGCCGCCACTGCATCGCGGACAGGCGTTTGACCAGCAGCGCGCGGGTACCGGCGTCCAGGTCTGACACCGACACGGCCGTTTCGAGCTTTTCGAGCTCGACCAGCAGCGGGACCTGCTCGGCGTCCACCCCGAGCTGTGCGCGGACGTGCCGGACCAGTGCGATCGGGGTCGGGTGGTCGAAGATCAGCGTGATCGGCAGCCGGATCCCGAGCTCGACGGCCAGCCGGTTGCGCAGCTCCACCGCGGTCAACGAGGTCATGCCCAGTTCGAGGAAGCCGCGCTCGGGCTCGACGTCGGCCACCGCGCCGTAGCCCAGCACCGCCGCTACCTGGCGGTTGACCAGGTCCAGCACCAGCTTGTCCTGCTCGGCGGTGCTCCGGCCCGCGAGCTGGTCCAGGATTCCCGGTCCGGAGGCGGCGGCCACTTCGTTGCCTGCCACCCGGCGCGCGGGGGTCGGCACCAGTTCGCGCAGCAGTGCCGGGACGACCTGGCCGCGGCTGATGGCCCGCACATCCAGCGGGGCGGTGACCACCAGGGAGTCGTCCACTGTGGACGCCAGATCGAACAGGCCGAGGCCTTGTTCGGCCGTCATCGCGAGGACGCCGTCGCGGCGGAACCGCGCGACGTCGGTGGCATCAAGTTGGCCGGTGAGCTCACTGCGCTGCTCCCAGAAGCCCCACGCCAGCGATGCCGAGGGAAGGCCGCTCGCCCGGCGTTGCTGGGCCAAGGCGTCGAGGAAGGTGTTCGCCGCGGCGTAGTTGGCCTGCCCGGCGGCGCCGGAAACCCCGGAGAACGACGAGAACAGGATAAACGCCGACAGGTTCGCGTCGCGGGTGAGCTCGTGCAGGTTAAGCGCGGCATCGACCTTGGGCCGCAGGACCTTGTCGACCCGCTCGCCGGTCAATGCGTCGAGCACGCCGTCGTCGAGCACGCCCGCCAGGTGCACTACGCCGCTCAGTGGATAGGCGGCCGGAATCCGCGCCAGCACAGCGGCCAGTTCGTCGTAGTCCGCGGTGTCGCAGGCTTCGAGGACGACCTGGGCGCCCAAGCCGGTCAGCTCGTCGAGCAGTTCCCGCGCGCCAGGCGCGTCGAGACCGCGACGGCTGGTGACCAGCAGACGGCGGACGCCGTGGCGTCCGACCAGGTGACGGCACAGCAGCGCGCCCAGGGTGCCGGTGCCGCCGGTGACGAGCACGGTGCCGGAGCCGGTGGGGTCCAGCTGCCAGCCTGGGCGCTCGGTGGGCTTGGGGGCAGTCTTGGCACGGACAAGCCGGGCGGCGGTGACGTTGCCGCGCCGCAGGGCGATCTGCGGTTCGCCGGTGGCGACGGCCGCGGTGATCGCGGTGACGAGTGCCTTGCCGGAGCTGTCGGTGTCGCTGTCACTGTCACTGTCGACCAGGGTGATCCGGCCCGGGTTCTCGGACTGGGCCGACCGCACCAGGCCCCAGACGCCCGCTTCGGCCAGTCCGGGCACGTGCTCGTCCGGCGCGGCGGCGACCGCTTGGCGGGTGAGCACGACCAAGTGGGCGTCGTCGAACCTGCTGTCGCGTAAGAAGGTTTGGAGGGCGTCCAGGATGTCGCGAACCGCCTTGTGCGCGGCCGCCGCGGCCCCGGCCCCGGTCACCGGCACAACGGGCAGCAGTACGAGGTCCGGGACGGCTTCGCCGGTCGCCCCGAGTTCGGCGAAGTCCGCGACGCCGACCACCGGCACGCCGGAACGCTCCACAGTGGACAGAGTCGGCCCGTCGCCGAGCACGGCCCAGAGGTCGGTCGTTTCGCGGTGGCCGCCCCCGGGCACCGGAACCCACGTGACCTGGAACAGCGAGTCCTGGTGCGACGGACCCGCGGGGGCGAAGCTGTCCGCCGAGATCGCGCCCCGCCGGACCGAACCGGCCCGGAGCACCGGGCCGCCGGTCAGATCGGTGGCCGTCACCGAGTACCCGCCAAGCGCGACCGGGGAGAGGCTGATCCGCAGCGCGGTCGCGCCGGTGGCGTAGACCTCGACTTCGTGCCAGACCGACGGCAGGCCCGTGCCGTCGGCGTTCAGCGCGAGAGCCGCGGAGAGAGTGGTCTGCAGCAACGCCGGGTGCACGGCGAACCGGCCTCCCGCCGCGCGGACGTCTTCGGGAAGCGTGGTCTCCACGAACACGTCTTCGCCGCGGCGCCACACGGCGACGACGTTGTGGAACACCGGTCCGGGATCGTGTCCCGCGGCGAAAGCGCCGCGGAGGAACTCGCCGACGTCTACCGGCCGCGCGCCCTCGGGCGGCCAGACCGCCGTCGCGGCGGCCGGGATACCGGTGGAAGCCACCGACAGAGTCGCGGTGGCGTGGCAGGTCCACTGCCGGTCGCGTCCTGGGCCCTCGGCCCGGGAGTAGACCGCGACCACACACCGGCCGTCGTCCTGGGCGGGTTCGGTGTCTGCGGTGGCGTCCACGACCACCTGCACCTGGACCGGCTCCCGCTCGCCGAGGACAAGCGGCCGGTGCACGGTCAGTTCGTCGACCACGCCGCGGCCGACCTCGTCACCGGCGCGGACCGCCCATTCGACGAACGCGGTGTCGGGGACGACGACCGAACCGAGGATCACGTGGTCGGCGAGCCAGGAATGCGAGCCGAGCCCGATCCTGCCGGTGAGGACGACTCCGTCGCCGCCCGCCCGGCCGAGCGTGGCACCCAGCATGGGGTGGTCGGCCGGTCGCAGGCCGAGGTCCGCCGGGTTCGCCGGGGCCGCCTGGGGCTCCAGCCAGTGCCGCTCACGCTGGAACGCGTAGGTCGGGAGGTCGACCCGGCGGGCACCGGCGACGAGGCCGCGCCAGTCGAGCGGAACGCCGTGCACGTGTGCCTCGGCGAGCGCGGTGAGCAACCGCGTCCGGCCGCCGTCGTCACGGCGCAGCGAACCGAGCACCACGGCTTCGGTGACGCCGGCGGAGTCGATGGTGTCCTGCAGGCCGGTGGCGAGCACCGGATGGGGCGAGCATTCGATGAACACGTCGTGCGCGGCGTCGAGCAGGGAACGCACCGAGTCCTCCAGCCGCACGGTGGTGCGCAGGTTGGTGAACCAGTACGTGGCGTCGAGCGCGGCGGTGTCGATCCAGTCACCGGTGACCGTGGAGAAGAACGGGACTTCGGAGCTGCGCGGCGTGATCGCGGACAACGTCGAGGTGAGCTCGTCGCGCAGCGCGTCCACCTGGGCCGAATGCGACGCGTAGTCCACGGCGATCTTCTTGGCCCGTATGCCTTCCGCGGTGCAGGAGTCGATCAGCTCGTCCAGCGCGCCGGGCTCCCCGGATACGACCACTGTGGACGGTCCGTTGACAGCGGCGACGGAGACCCTGCCGTCCCAGCGTTCCAGCCTGCTCAGCACGTCTTCGTGGTTTGCCGCGACCGACACCATGCCACCGTGGCCGGACAGGCTCCGCGCGATGGCCTGGCTGCGGACCGCGACGATCCGGGCGCCGTCGGCGAGCGACAGTCCACCCGCGACACACGCGGCCGCGATCTCGCCCTGCGAGTGGCCGACGACCGCGGCGGCCTCCACACCGTGGGCCAGCCAGACAGCCGCGAGCGAAACCATCATCGCCCAGAGCGCCGGCTGTGCGACATCCACGCGCGCGAGGTCGGCCGCCCCTTCGTCTCCGCGCAGCACCGCGGTCAGCGACCAGTCGACAAAGGGCCGCAACGCCACCTCACACTCGGCGATCCGTTCCGCGAACGCCGGGGACGTCCGGAGCAGCTCGGCACCCATCCCCACCCATTGGGAACCCTGGCCGGGGAAGATCAGCACCGCGCCCCGGGGATGGGTGGCGCCACCGGAGACCAGACCGGCCGCGGGCTCCCCCGCGGCGATCGCCCGCAGGCCTGCGAGGAACTCGTCCTGGCCGGTCCCGACGACGACCGCCCGGCGTTCGAGCGACGCGCGGGTGGTGGCCAGGGAGAACGCGATGTCGGCGGGGTCTCGCGGTCCGGCGGCGAGAAACGCCAGCAGGTTCCGGGCCTGCGCACGCAAGCCGCGCTCGGTCCGGGCCGAGAGCAACCACGGCACGGTCGTCTCCGGGACGACGCGCTCCGATTCGGCAGAGGCCGGGGTGGTGGCGGGGGCCTGTTCGAGGATGACGTGGGCGTTGGTGCCGCTGATGCCGAACGACGAGACCCCGGCGCGGCGCGGGCGGCCGGTCTCCGGCCAGGCCATGCGCTGGGTCGTCACGGCCACGCCACCGGCGGACCAATCCACGTGGGAGCTGGGGGCGTCGACGTGGAGCGTGGGTGGCAGCACGCCATGTCGCAGAGCCATGATCATCTTGATCACGCCCGCGGCGCCGGCCGCGCCCTGGGTGTGGGCGAGGTTCGACTTGACCGAGCCGATCCACAGTGGACGGTTTCGCTCGCGGCCGGGACCGTAGGCGGCGAGCAGGGCCTGCGCCTCGATCGGGTCACCGAGCGTGGTCCCGGTGCCGTGCCCTTCGACCGCGTCGATGTCGGCCGGGGTGAGCCCGGCGTTGGCCAGCGCGGCCTGGATCACCCGCTGCTGGGAAAGGCCGTTCGGCGCGGTCAGGCCGTTGCTGGCACCGTCGGAGTTCACCGCGCCGCCGCGCACCACGGCGAGCACGTCGTGCCCGTTGCGCTGTGCGTCGGACAGCCTCTCCACGACCAGGACGCCGACGCCTTCCGACCAGCCGGTGCCGTCGGCGGCCTCCGCGAACGACTTGCAGCGCCCGTTGGGCGCGAGCCCGCCCTGCCGGGTGAACTCGACGAACCCGGACGGCGTCGCCATGATCGTCACGCCACCGGCCAGCGCGAGCGAGCATTCGCCGGTACGCAGCGCCTGCGCGGCCAGTTGCAGCGAGACCAGCGAGGACGAACAGCCGGTGTCGATGGTGACCGACGGGCCCTCGAAACCGAACGAGTAGGACACCCGGCCCGAGATGACGCTCGCGAGCAGCCCGGTGGCCGCGTGGGCGTCCGCCTCGGCACCCGCCTTCGCGACCAGCTCGGCGTAGTCCTGTCCGGTGGTGCCGATGAACACTCCCGTCCGGCTGCCGTGCAGTGCCCGCGGGTCGATCCCGGCGCGTTCGAGCGCCTCCCACGCCGTCTCCAGCAGGACGCGCTGCTGCGGGTCCATCGCCGCGGCTTCCCGAGGCGAGATCCCGAAGAACCCGGCGTCGAAGTCGGCGACGCGGTCCAGGAAGCCGCCTTCGCGGGCGTCACTGCGGTCGCGGCCTTCGCCGCCGAGCGCGTCGAAGTCCCAGCCCCGGTCAGTGGGGAACGGCCCGACGGCGTCGCGGCCCTGCTCGACCAGCTGCCACAGCGCCTCAGGCGAGCCCACCCCGCCGGGGAACCGGCAGCCGATTCCGATGACGGCCATCGGTTCGACCGTCGCGGCGACGAGCTGCTCGTTCTGCCGGCGCAGCCGCTCGACCTCCTTGAGCGACTTCCGCAGTGCCTCGACGTACGGCTCGGACGAATTCGTCATCAGGTCAACTCCAGCATCAGTTCGTCGTGCCCTCGGCGGCGAGCCGCAGCAGGGCTTCGGCGTCCATGTCGTCGATCGAGCCCGGGTCGCCGGGCGTCTCTTCGGCCTCGCCGGACCGGTCGGAAAGCTGCAGCAGCATGTCCAGCAGCCCCGACTGGTGCAGGCGGCTGAGGGGGATGGCGGCCAGCGCGTTCCGCACCTTGGTCTCCTCGTCGTCGACCGGAGCCGCGTCGCCGCCGGGGAGGAGCTCGGCGAGCAGGTGGCGGGTCAGCGCGACGGGCGTCGGGTAGTCGAAGACGAGCGCTCCGGGCAGGGTCAGCCCGGTCACCGTGCCGAGCCGGTTGCGCAGCGCCACCGCGACCACCGAGTTCAGGCCGAGGTCGCGGAACGCCCGGTCCGCGGGGACGGTTTCGGCCGACTCGTGCCCGAGTGCGGCCGCCACCTCAGCGCGGACGACCTCCAGCAGGACGCGGCCGCGTTCGGCGTTCGGCAGGCCGAGCAAACGCTGCTTGAGCGCCGAGTCCTCGACGTCGGCGTCCGCCGGAACCTCAAGCGCGGCAAGGACTTCGGGGAGGGCGGACAGCAGCGGACTCGGCCGCAGCGCGGTGAACGGCGGGGCGAACCGCGCCCAGTCGACGTCCGCGACCGTCAGGGTGGTTTCGCCGTCGTCGAGGGCCCGGCTCAGCGCGGAGATCGCCAGGTCCGGGTCCATCGGGTTGACACCGGCGCGTCGCAGCTGTTCGACGGCACCGGATTCGGCCGCCATCCCGGTCCCTGCCCACGAGCCCCAGGACACCGACGTCGCGGTGAGTCCTTGGCTCGCGCGGAGTTCGGCCAGCGCGTCGAGGTAGGCGTTGGCCGCGGCATAGCCGGGCTGCCCGCCACTGCCCCAGATCGCCGCGCCCGAAGAGAACAACACGAACTGGTCGAGGTCGCCGGTGAGTTCGTGGAGGTTCCGCGCGCCGGCCAGCTTCGCGCGGAGCACGGTCGCCATCCCGTCGGGGGTCAGTGCGTCCACCACGTCGTCGTCGGGCACCCCTGCGGCATGGAACACCGCGGTCAGCGGGAACTCCGCCGGGATCCGGCCCAGCAGACCGGCGAGCGCCGCGCGATCGCCGACGTCGCAGGCTTCCACCGTCACCCGGGCACCCGCGTTCTCCAACTCGGCGCGCAGGGTGTCGGCGCCGGGTGCACCGGGTCCACGACGACCGGCCAGCACGATGTGGTCGGCGCCCTCCTCGGCGGCCCACCGGGCCATGCGCGCGCCCAGTCCACCGGTACCGCCGGTGATCAGCACGGTCCCGTGCGGGCGGTGCGTGGACGTCGTGCGCTCACCGGTGACCGGCGCGTGCACCAGGCGGCGGCCGAACACGCCCGACGGGCGGACCGCCACCTGGTCTTCGTGGTCGGCACCGGCCAGCACCCCGGCGAACCGGGTCGCCGCCCTGCTGTCGAACACCTCGGGCAGGTCGATCAGGCCACCCCAGCGGGACGGGTGTTCCAGCGCCGCGACGCGGCCGAAGCCCCACACCGCGGCCTGCACCGGCCGGATCGTCCCGTCGACGGAAGCGGTGGCCACCGCGCCGCGGGTCACGCACCACAGCGGCGCTTCGAGCTTCAGTTCACCCAAGGCCTGCACCAGCGCGACCGTCGTGGACAGTCCACTCGGGACGCCGTTCGCGTCCGACTCTTCGGCAAGACCGAGCAGCGAGACGATCCCGGCCGGGACGTCCCCGTCGAGCGCGGTGTTCACCAGACCGGCGACGCGTTCACGCCCGACGACCGTGATCACCTGACACCGGACCGAAGCACCGGCCGCGTGCAACGCGGCGGCGATCTCGTCCGAGAGCTGCCCGTCTTCAGCGGTGACCAGCAGCCAGGTGCCACTCAGTTCCGCGTCGGCGGCCACGGTCACCGGGCTCCACTCGACGCGGTAGCGCCAGCCGTCGACCGTCGCTTGCCGACCGGACCGGGTGTGCCACGCCGACATGGCCGGGAGCACCGCTTCGAGCGACGCGAACTCGCCGTCGAGCCCCAGTTCTCCGGCCAGCGACTTCACGTCACCGCTCTGAACCAGCTTCCAGAACTCGGTGTCCGGTGCGGCGACGGGCCGCGCCGCGGGTTCGCTGTCGGCCCAGAAACGGCGGCGCTGGAAGGCATACGTGGGCAGGCTGACCGTTCGCGGGTCGCCGTCGGCGAACACGCTGGTCCACTCCACCGGCACGCCGTGTGTGTGCGCTTCGGCGAGCGAGGTGAGGAAGCGCCGCGCGCCGCCTTCGTCCCGGCGCAACGAGCCGAGCACCGCGCCCGGGTCACCACTCTCGGACTCGACGGTCTCCTGCACGCCGCTCAGCAGCACGGGATGCGGGCTCACTTCGACGAACACGCGGTGTCCGCCGGTCACCAGCGCCCGGGTCGCCTGCTCCAGCTGAACGGTCTGCCGCAGGTTCGTGTACCAGTAGTTCGCGTCGAGCTCGGTGGTGTCGATCGCCGCGCCGGTCACCGTGGAGTAGAACGGCACCGGGGACGCCTGCGGCCGGATCGGCGCGAGGATCCGCAGCACTTCCTCACGGACGGTCTCGACCTGCGGGCCGTGCGAGGCGTAGTCCACGGCGATCCGGCGGGCGCGAACGTCCTGGCTCACGCACTCCGCCAGCAACGCGTCGAGCGCCGCGGGGGTGCCCGACACCGCCACCGACGACGGCCCGTTCACCGCGGCCAGCGACAC
>NZ_JAYMZS010000143.1:0-17305 GCF_035828755.1 Amycolatopsis sp. H20-H5
AGACACCCGACAGCAGCAGGATGATGAAGCTGTACAGCGCGATCTCACCGAGCAGGAACGACCAATGGGTCGGGAACACCTTGTTGAGCTGGTGCCGCATCCCCTTGGCCAGGTGATACCGGTCGTCAGCCCACTTCGCGCCGGCGCCCGCCGCCTTCTCGACCGGGTTCGTTCCCCGGGTCGGCGTGGTCAGTGAACTCATGACTTACGCTCCCAAAACGCCGGGCCGATGGCTTCGATGAAGTCCCCGCGCGCAATCAAGTATCCCTGGGCGTCAACCGTGATGGGGAGCTGCGCCAGCGGCCGGGTGGCCGGGCCGAAAATCGGCTTGCCGTAGTGCAGCGCGTCGAACTGCGACTGGTGGCACGGGCACAGGATCCGGTTGGTCCGCTGCTCGTACAGCGAAGTCGGGCAGCCGACGTGGCTGCAGATCTTCGTGTACGCGTAGTAGTCGCCGAAGTTGAAGTCTTCCTGGCCGGACCGCTTGACGGCCCTCGCGGCGTCGGTCGGGCGCAGGCGGATCAGCATGACCGGGTTGTCGATCCGCTTGAAGGCCGCCGACAGGGCCTCGTGGTTGCCACGCTCGGACTCGCGGAACGGGAACACCGTCTCCATCGCGCCCGCGTCGAGGTCCTCGGCCTTGACCAGGTTGATCTCTTCCGGCTTGCCGGTGTTACGCCGCATGTAGACGACCTCACCGGCCTTCTCCGGGAGCCAGCCGGTGTGCCAGAGGGACTCCTTGTTGTCGGTGTCCTTCCAGGGGTCCTTGATGAAGGACGCGACCGGCAGGGCGGCCACGGCGAGGCCGAGCACACCCGCGCCCGCACCCGCGGTGCGCTTGATCAGCGATCGGCGCGCGATGGTGCTGCGGCTGCCGGAGTCGGCGAGCTGCGCCAGGATGGTGGCCTTGTCGACCTCCGAGGACCCGCCGTCGCCGCGCTGCTGGATCGCGGTCTCGGCCGGGATGAACTTCTTCGTGTACAGCAGCGCGCCGATGCCGAGCCCGAGGATGGCGATACCGAGCGTGACACCCAGGAACGGGGTGTACAGGCTGTACAGGAACGCGGCGTGCTCGTTGTCCGGCGCCTGGTACTGCCACGGCCACCAGATGAGCGAAACCACGAAAGCCAGCCCGGCGATCGCCGAGATGGCGAACCAAGCCGCGACGACGCGCTCAGCGCGCTTCTCTGCCTTGGTGCCCTCGACCGGCCAGGGCGTGGGGTAGTCGACGAGCTCGACCCCGTCGAGCGCGGTGCCCAGCTTGACCAGCTGGTCCCGATCCATCTCCGCCAATTCCGCCTCGGACGGCGGCTTCGGCCCTTCGGCGCTCATGCCGTCTCCTCCGTACCGTTCAGCTGGAAGGCGCCCTGCCGCCCCGATGGCGGGGCCATCCGGCCAAGAAGGCGCGCGCCTTGGCCAGGTTGAGTGCCGCGGCTCAGCACAGCGCTGCTCATGCCTTCGATCCAATCCACAACGTGATGCCGACCAGTGCGGCGATCCCGACGATGAAGGCGATCAGGCCTTCGGAAGCGGGGCCGACCCCGCCGAGGCCGTTACCACCAGGGTTGTTGTTGCCGTCGGACACCGACTTCACGTAGGCGACGATGTCCTTCTTCTCCTCGACAGACAGCTGCCGGTCGGAGAACTTCGGCATGTTCTGCGGGCCGGTGAGCATCGCGGTGTAGATCTGCTCTTCGGTCGCCGGGTCCAGGTTGGGCGCGTACTTGCCCGCCGACAGCGCACCGCCGCGGCCGGTGAAGTTGTGGCACGAGGCGCAGTTGAGCCGGAAGAGCTCGCCACCGCGGGCGGGGTCGGTGCCGCGCAGGGCCTCGCCCTTCTCCGCGGGACGCTGGGCGCCGCCACCGTGCGCCTGCACGTAGGCGCCGACCGCGTCGATCTCTTCGGAAGTCAGCTTCGGCGGCTTGCGGGCGGCCTGCGCCTCCTGGCGCACCGCCGGCATCCGGCCGGACGAGGTCTGGAAGTACACCGCGGCGTCGCCGACACCGATCAGGCTGGGCCCGCGGTCCTGGACACCTTCGAGGTTCGCCCCGTGGCACTGGATGCAGGTGTTGTTGTACGTCTGCTCGCCCTTGCGCAGCAGCGCCGGGTCGCCCTGGGCCTGCGCCGTCTGCGGCGAGGGAGCGAACACGGCGTACAGAGCGCCGGCGCTCACCAGGGCGATACCGAGTGCGAGCACGCCGGCGAACCGCCGGCGAAGCTTCGACCGGGCGCGCGGCTTGCGCTCCGGACCTTTTTTACTGGTGGTCATCTCTGCGGCAACCCTTGCTGTCAGTTCGGGCCGATGGTGATGTGGCGGTCGGCGGGGCGGTTCAGGGCAGGAGGTAGATCACCGCGAACAGACCCACCCAGACGATGTCGACGAAGTGCCAGTAGTACGACACCACGATCGCCGAGGTCGCCTGTGCGGGCGTGAACTTGCTCAGCTTGGTGCGGATGAGCAGGTACACGAACGCGAGGAGGCCGCCGATCACGTGCAGCCCGTGGAACCCGGTGGCCAGGTAGAACACCGTGCCGAAGGGACCCGACGGGATCGTGATGCCCTCTTCGACCAGGTTGTGGTACTCGTTGGCCTGGCCGCCGACGAAGATCGCGCCCATGATCAACGTGATGATGTACCAGCGGCGCAGGCCGAAGACGTCACCCCGCTCGGCGGCGAACACACCGGCCTGGCAGGTGAACGAGGACAGCACGAGGATCACCGTGAAGGGGATCGCGTAGCCGACGTTCAGGTGGAACGGCTCGCCGTGCAGGGGCGGCGGCCATTGACCGGAGGAGTTCTGCGCCTTGACGGTGAAGAACATCGCGAACAGTCCGGCGAAGAACATCAGTTCGCTGGAAAGCCACACGACTGTGCCGACACTGACCATGTTCGGCCGGTTCAGCGAGTGGACTCGCTGACTGATGGTGGGAGCTGCCGTTGTCACAAGTCGCATTATGTCCTCTCACGACGTGACTCCGCCGATCGGGTCCACGGCGGGTCGCGGGTGGATCCGCTCACCCCGGCACGAAGGAAAGGCGAGTGCTACCCATGGGTTTACTCGATCGGGTCCGTGACCTGCTCAGAAAGCCGGAAAGCGCCGGTCTGGGGCTCGACACACCCGGGCTGAAGATCGTCGCGGAGGCGTTCGACCCGGCCCAGGCGGACTCGTCCGTGCTGGCCGGATCACCCGGCTGGGTCACCGAAGCGGAGGCCGTGCTGCGCCATCACCTGGCGCTGCCACGCGAAAAGGTGACCGAAGCCGCGCGAATCCTGGCACAGGACGACTGGGAACTGCGCGAAGCGGACGAGTGCGGCCCCGGCTCGGGCGAAACCGGTTTGGTGACGTTGCACGCATTGCGCGTACAACGCCTGGATGCTCTCCACTGCGCGCAGGAACGGTCAAGGATGGCCGGGCTGGCACAGCGGCTCGGCGGCGACTCGCTCGGCTGGGACGCCCTGCAACCGGGTGCGCCGCCGGAAGAGATGCCGACCGGCTCCGCGTGATGTCGGTCATGGCCGATAGCATCGCGTTGTCCACCCCGCGAAGAGACGAGCCGGAGGCGCGCGCATGGCCGAGCAGGCGATGAGGATCCTGGTGTTCAGCCACAAGCCGGAGGTGCGCGAGTCGATCGTCAACGCCATCGGCAGGCGGCCCGCGGCCGATCTCGGCCGGGTCGAGTACGTCGAGCTGGCCAAGATCTCCCACGTCCTCTCTGAGATGGACGCGGGCACCGTCGACCTGGCGATCCTCGACGGCGAGGCGCAGCCGACCGGCGGCATCGGGCTCACCAGGCAGCTCAAGAACGAGATCACCGACTGCCCGCCGATCGTGGTCGCGGTGCGGCGCAAGGACGACCGCTGGCTGGCGACCTGGTCCCAGGCCGACGCTGTGCTGGTGCACCCGCTCGACCCGCTCACCGCCGCCGAGACGGTCGCCGACGTGCTCCGGGCACGACGGGTGCCCGTCGTGCCCGGCTGATGTCCGCTCCTGGGGAGGCCAGGACCTGGCCCTCCCTGCTCGGGCAGCTGATCGCCCGCGAGGACCTGTCCGAATCGGACACGGCGTGGGCGATGGACCAGATCATGTCCGGCGCGGCCACCCACACCCAGATCGGCGGGTTCGCGGTCGCGCTGCGGGCCAAGGGCGAAACCCCCGCGGAAATCTCGGGCATGGCCGAGATGATGCTGAAGCACGGCCGCCGGGTGACGCTGGACAAACCGGCGGTGGACATCGTCGGCACCGGCGGCGACCGGTCCAACTCGGTGAACATCTCGACCATGACGACGATCGTCACAGCCGCCGCGGGGATCGTCGTGGCCAAGCACGGCAACCGCAGCGCCTCGTCGAAATCGGGCGCCGCGGACGTGCTCGAAACCCTCGGCGTCGCGATCGACCTCCCGCCCGACGAGGTCCGGCGGTGCGTCGACGAGCTGGGCATCGGCTTCTGTTTCGCGCCCCTGTTCCACCCCGCGCTGCGCCACGTCGGCGTCCCACGCCGTGAACTCGGCGTGCCCACGACGTTCAACCTGCTCGGCCCGCTGACCAACCCGGCCCAGCCGTCGAGCGCGCTCATCGGCTGCGCGTACGCGGACAAAACCCGGCTACTGGCCGATGTCTTCGCCCGGCGCGGCACGCGGGTCCTGCTCGCGCGCGGCGACGACGGCCTGGACGAGATCACCACCACGACGACCACCTCGGTGTGGCTGGTCTCCGGCGGCGAAGTCGTCGAGCGGAGCTTCGACCCACTGTCGGTCGGCATCCCCCGCGCGAGCGCGGCGGACCTGCGCGGCGGTGACGCCGCGGCCAACGCCGAGGTGATCCGCGAGCTCGTCAACGGCAAGCCAGGACCGGTGCGCGACGCGGTGCTGCTCAACTCGGCGGCCGCGATCACAGCGTTCACCGGATTCTCCGACTCGCTGGAAGACGACATCGCGGCAGGCCTCACCCGTGCCGCCGAGGCCATCGACTCCGGCGCCGCGGCGAACCTGCTGACCCGCTGGATCGCCTTCTCCGCCACCGCGGTCCGCTGACGCTCCGCCCCTCGTAAGTGTCATGAAAGGGTCTTTCAGGGCAATTTTTGCCCTGAAAGACCCTTTCATGACACTCGAGATCCTCGCTCAGCCGCCGAACGTGCGGCGGTACTCACTCGGGCTGGTCCCGCGAAGGCGGCCGAACTGGTGGCGCAGGGCCGCGGCGGAGGCGTAGCCGCAGGCCACCGCGATGTCCTCCACCGACAGTCGCCCTGCCTCCAGCAGTGACTGCGCACGGTCGAGACGGCGCTCGGTGAGCCAGCGGTGCGGGGTGGTGCCAGTCGCGGCCGAAAAACGTCGCAGGAACGTCCGCTCCCCCAAGCCGGTGCGGCGGGCCAGTTCGGCGACCGTGAACGGCTGGTCCAGTCTCCGCTCGATCCACTCCAGCGCCTCCGCCAGGACGGCGTCCTCGGGCGCCGCGGAGGACGGCACGGGCGCCTGGACGAACTGGGCCTGGCCGCCGGTCCGATGCGGTGAGGCGACCATCCGGCGGGCCAGTGTCGTCGCCGCGGCCACCCCGCGCAGCCGCCGCACCAGGTGCAGGCACAGGTCCACCGCGGCGACGGTGCCCGCGCTGGTCAGCACCCCGTCGTCATCGACGTAGAGGGCGTTGACGTCGACCTCGGCGGCCGGGAACCGCCGCCGGAACTCCTGCTCGTAGACCCAGTGCACGGTGCAGCGCCTGCCGTCGAGCAGGCCCGCGTAGCCGAGCGAGAACACTCCCGCGCAGAACCCCGCGACCCACGCCCCGCGCGCGGCGGCCTCGCGAAGCACCTCGACCACTGGCTCGGGCGGGCGCGCGCTGCGGGGCTCGCAGGTGGGCACGATGAGCAGGTCGGCCGACGCGGCGAAGTCCAGCGAGGACAGGCCGTCGAGCCCGAAGCCGGACCAGCTGCGCACGCCCGCGCCCGCCGGGGAGCAGACAGCGAACTCCCAGCCCTCGATCCCGTCGGCGCTGCGGTCGGTGCCGAAGACCTCGCACGCGACGCCCAGTTCGAACGGCGAAACGCGGTCCGCGAGCACAACCGCGACCTTGGTCACATTCATGCGACCACCCCCGTTTCGTCTTTGAGTCGAGTAACCGCAAGACAAAACAATACTGTCAGAAGGTTTGCGGTCATTGTCATCTCTGACACTGGTAGCGCGCCCGCCCACGGCCGACAGTGGTGGTCATGACAACGAACTCCCCCGAAACCCGGCCGCTTCTGCAGTGGTCCGCCGCGATGGCGCTGTCCGGCACGATCGGCGCGGTGGTGATCCAGAGCGGCGCGGCGGCGCCCGCGGTGGCGTTCGCCCGGTGCCTGGTCGGGGGCACCCTGCTGGTGCTCTGGTGCCTCGCCTGCGGCTGGCTGCGCCCGTGGAGCCTCAGCAGGCGCGACCTGGCGCTCGCCGCGCTCGGCGGGGTGTTCCTGGTCGGGAACTGGGTGCTGTTGTTCGCCTCGTACGCGCTGTCGTCGATCTCGGTGAGCACGGTGGTCTACCACACGCAGCCGCTGATCCTGGTCGGCTTGGCGGCCGCGTTCCTCGGCGAGAAGATGGCAAAGAACCAGCTGGTCAGGGCAGGAATCGCGTTCGGCGGGGTGGCACTGATCGCGATCGGCGCACACGGCGACGACGGCAAACCGGTACGGCTGGCGGGCATCGCGCTCGCACTCGGCGCGGCCGTGCTCTACGCCGGAGCGTCCTTCGTGGCGAAGCAGCTGAAGCACGTCCGGCCGCATCTGCTGGCGGCCGTGCAGTGCGTGGTGGGCGCCGCGCTGCTGGCTCCGGCCCTGCTGGTGACGCCGCTGCCGTCGAACTCGACGGGGCTGCTGTGGCTGGCGCTACTGGGCACCGTGCACACGGCGATCATGTACGTGCTGATCTACGCGAGCATCGGCAAGCTGCCGACGACGACCGTGGCGCTGCTGTCCTACCTCTACCCGGTGGTCGCGGTGGTGGTCGACATGCTGGCCTACGGACACCGGCTGACCTGGCTGGAAAGCCTGGGCATGCTGGCGGTCCTGGTTTCGGCGCGCGCCCCGCCCCGCCGCGGGCGGAGGGCGAGCGCCGGACCGGACGTCATTCGTGGTTCGGACCCGTGTGGTACTCGAACACCAGCCCGCCGATCGCGATGAGCAGCATCACGATGGCGATGACCAGCAGCCAGATGTGGAAGAACGCCAGCGCCAGGCCAGCCATACCGGCGGAGGCGGCGAGACCGATGGGCCAGTAGCTGCCGGGGCTGAAGAAGCCCAGCTCACCGGAGCCGTCACTGATCTCGGCGTCTTCCCTGTCCTCCGGGCGCGGCTCGATGCGGCGCGCGACGAACTGCAGGTAGCTACCGGCCAGGAAGGCCAGGCCGGCTGTCAGCACCAGGGCGACGACGCCGACGGGCTCGATTCCGTAGCCGCTCATCTGGTGGGTCATGTACCCGTAGATGGCGGACATGAGAATGGCGAAGACCGCGACGATGTAGAAAACCCGCGCTTCGACCTTCATGGGACGTTCCCTCACTCCTGTTTCAGGCTCGAACTGCCAGACCGGGTCAGTTGGACGCGGTGCGCGCGGTGCGATCGGTGTTGAACGGCTGGGTGGTGATCGCGTGCGGGGTGCACCACTCACCACAGTTCAGCGCCGTCAGCGCCTCGGCGGCGGTGTTCGTCCGGTCGGTCTTCGGGTTGACCTGCTTGCGGAGCTCGATGTACTTCGCGTACTTGTCCGGCGAGAGCGCCCGGACCTCGAAGTTCATCACCGAGTGGTACGTGCCGCAGAGCTCGGCACACCGGCCGACGAACGCGCCCTCGTGGTCGATCGAGTTCTGGAACGAGAAGTCCTGGTTGTTCTTCTCCGGGGAAGGCATGACGTCGCGCTTGAAGTGGAACTCCGGGACCCAGAACGAGTGGATCACGTCGGTGGAGCGCAGGTTGTACTGGATCGTCTTGCCGGTCGGCAGCACGAGCAGCGGGATCTCGCCGGAACTGCCGACGGTGCTGATCTCCGGGTCCTCGTGGTTGACCGAGTCGCTCTTGTACTTGAACTCCCAGTTCCACTGGAAGGCGACCACATCGACGGTGACGTCGGGGTTCGGCTTCTTGTCGAGCACGTTGCTCTCGGTGGTCGCGGTGAAGAAGAACAGCACGCAGACCATGATCGTCGGCACGACGACCGTGAAGATCTCGAGCGGGATGTTGTACTGGAACTGCCGGGGCAGCTCCTCCGGCTCGCCGTCGGCCGTCTTCTTCTTGCGGTGGAACACCGCGGTCCAGAAGATCAGCGCCCAGACGATCACGCCCACGGCCAGCGCGGCGACCACGGTCCAGGTCCAGAGGTTGCGCATCTCGTCGGCCTGCGGGGTCACCCCGACCGGCCAGCCGAACCGCAGGATCTCGTCCCCCGAGCAGCCGGTCGCCGTCAGCGCGACCAGGACGGCCAAAGCGGCAACCTTGCCTGCACGGGACCGCTTAACCACCGGAGTGCGCACTTCAGCCAACACAGTGCGCTCTGGATTCACCACTGCGCCTCGCCCTTTCACCCAGAGCCTCCTCGACCGATCTTTGTTACTGCGCGGGAGCCTAGCCGAGTTGACGGTCCGTGCTGACCAAGGGGTAACCCCAGCGACCGTGTCACCCACCACGGTCAGGTGAACGGCCTCTTCGGCATACTGGGCCCCACTTCCCCCGCTCGGCGAACCAGAGGTGTGTGAGTAAACGTGTGCGGCCTGCTTGGACTGATCTGCGCCACCGAGACCGACGCGGCCGGAGCCAGGGACGCCGTGGGCGCGGCACTGCGCTGCCAGCGTCACCGCGGCCCCGACGAGACCGACACCTGGGCCGACGGTGAGGTCGTCTACGGCTTCAACCGGCTCGCGTTCATCGACCTCGCGCACTCCCACCAGCCGCTGACCTGGGGTCCGCCGGAAGCGCCGACGCGCTACACGATGAACTTCAACGGCGAGATCTACAACTACCTGGAGCTGCGCGAAGAGCTCGCCGCGTCGCACGACGCGAAGTTCGCCACCGAGGGCGACGGCGAGGCCATCGTCGCGGCCTACCACTACCTGGGCGCCGACGCGGTCAAGAAGCTGCGCGGGATGTTCGCCTTCATGATCTGGGACTCGCAGGAGAAGGTCGTCTTCGGCGCCCGCGACCCGTTCGGCATCAAGCCGCTGTTCTACTCCGAGGGCCCGAACGGCATCGCGTTCTCCAGCGAGAAGAAGAGCCTGCTGGAGCTGTCCGCGACGCTCGGCGTCAAGGAGGAGCTGGACCGCAAGGCCTTGCAGCACTACCTGGTCCTGCAGTACGTCCCGGAGCCCGAGTCGCTGCACACCGGTATCCGGCGGATCGAGTCCGGCACGTCGTTCCGCGTCGCCCCCGGCGGCGAGCTGTCCACAGAGCGCTACTTCCGCCCGCGGTTCGCCGCGAAGCCGGTCACCAGCCAAGCCGAGGCCGAGGCGTTGCACGAGCGCATCGCCGACGTGATGCGCGACTCGGTCGCCAAGCACATGATCTCGGACCCCGACGTCAGCGTCGGCGCGTTCCTCTCCGGCGGCATCGACTCCACCGCGACCGCGACCCTGGCCAAGCAGCACAACCCGAACCTGATCGCGTTCACCGCCGGGTTCGAGCGCGAGGGCTACTCCGAGGTCGACGTCGCGGCGGAGACCGCGGCCGAAATCGGCGTGAAGCACGTGGTCAGGACCGTTTCGGCGGACGAGATGATGGAGGCCCTGCCGCTCATCGTCTGGTACCTCGACGACCCGGTCGCCGACCCCGCGCTCGTCCCGCTCTGGTTCATCGCCCGCGAAGCGCGTAAGCACGTCAAGGCGGTCCTGTCCGGCGAAGGCGCCGACGAGCTTTTCGGCGGCTACACCATCTATAACGAGCCGATCTCGCTCGCGCCGTTCGAGAAGGTGCCGGGCAGTGTGCGCAAGCTCATCGGCAAGGTCTCCACGAAGATCCCCGACGGCACGCGCGGCAAGGACCTGTTGCGCCGCGGGGCGCTGTCGCTGGAGGACCGCTACTACGGCAACGCGCGCAACTTCCGCGACGACCAGCTGCGCAAGGTCCTGCGGACCTACGAAGAGGGCGTCGGCTTCAAGGACGTCACCGCGCCTTGGTACGCGGAGTCACGGGACTGGGACCCGGTCGCCCGGATGCAGCACGTGGACCTGTTCACCTGGCTGCGCGGCGACATCCTGGTCAAGGCCGACAAGGTGACCATGGCCAACTCCCTCGAGCTGCGCGTCCCGTTCCTCGACGCCGAGGTGTTCAAGGTCGCCGCGAGCGTGCCCCTCGACCAGAAGCTGGCGCACGGGACCACGAAGTACGCCCTGCGCCAGGCGCTGGCGAAGATCATCCCCGCGCACGTGCTCAACCGGCGCAAGCTCGGCTTCCCGGTGCCGATCCGGGTGTGGCTGCGCGACGAGATGTACGACTGGGCCAAGGGCATCATCTCGGACTCCCAGACCGGGGAACTCCTCGACAAGAACGCCGTGCTGGCGCTGCTGGAGGAGCACAAGACAGGCTCGGTCGACCGCAGCCGCCAGCTGTGGGCGCTGATCGTCTTCATGCTCTGGCACGGCATCTTCGTCGAGCACCGCATCAAGCCGGACGTGCCGGAGCCCGTGTACCCGGTGAAGCTCTAGCCATCTCTAGTGTCATGAAAGGGTCTTTCAGGGCAAAAACTGCCCTGAAAGACCCTTTCATGACACTTCGGAACTGCTAGCCCGGCAGGACGGCCGAGATCTCTTCGGCCGCCTCCGGCCCGAAGGCCTCGCTGAGCCGCAACAGCGCGTCCGCGCGGTCGAACTTCCACTCCTGGGTGCCGACCGTCTCGAGTACCAGCACCGCGATCATCGAGCCGAGCTGCGCCGCGCGCTCCAGCGGAAGGCCGCCGTCCAGTGCGGCCAGGAAGCCCGCGCGGAAGCCGTCGCCGACGCCCGTGGGGTCGACCTTGCCGCGCTCGGGGACCGCGCCGATCTGCAGCGAGAGGCCGTCGGCGCCGATGATCTCGACGCCCTTCTCACCCAGCGTGGTGACGCGCATGCCGACCTGGGCGAGGACCTCAGCCTCGGTCCAGCCGGTCTTCTGCAGCAGCAGTTCCCACTCGTAGTCATTGCTGAACAGGTACTTCGCCCCGACGACGAACGCACGCACCTGGGCGCCGTCCATGCGGGCGAGCTGCTGCGACGGGTCCACCGCGAACGTGTAGCCGCGCTGGCGGCACTCGTCGGCGTGCCGGACCATGCCGTCGGGGTCGTCCGGGCTGATCAGGACCAGACCGAGGCCCCCGGCGCGGTCACTGATCGGCTTCAGCTCGATGTTGCGGGACTCCGACATCGCCCCCGCGTAGAAGGTGGCGATCTGGCAGAGGTCCTCGTCGGTGGTGCAGACGAACCGCGCGGTGTGCGCGATCTCGGAGACCAGCACCCCCGAGCTGTCGACCCCGTGCCGCTCCAGCCACGAGCGGTAGTCGTCGAAGTCCGCGCCCACCGCACCCACCAGGATCGGCCGCACCCCGAGTACCCCCAGGCCGAACGCGATGTTGGCGCCGATGCCGCCCCGGCGGACGACCAGGTCGTCGGCGAGGAAGCTCAGCGATACGCGGTGCAGTTGCTCGGCTACCAGCTGCTCGGCGAACCTGCCGGGGAAATGCATCAAATGGTCGGTTGCGATGCTGCCGGATACGGCGATCCTGGCCCTGTCTGCCACCGGTTCTCCTCCTGTGGTCGACCCTCACGGCACTGTTGTCTCTGGTCTAGAGACGCCGAAGTTACCGGCGGGTCGTAACCCGACCGGGTAATTCGCAGGCGTCACCCGACACTACCGGTTGGTACCCCTGTTCCACTCGAGCGCCGATCAATAGCGTCCAGCCCGTGAGCATCACCACTGAACCCGAAACGCTCGGCGAGCTGATCGCCGACTGCGCCAGCATCCCGCCGTCCCTGCGCGCCGAAAACGTCCCGCTCCCCCGCGAGGCGGCGGCGCCGTGGACCGTCGACGACCACTGCCACGCGCAGGTCGCCGAGCTCGACGCCTACGTCTGAGCAGCACCGCCACCGATCCGGGCAGGACGAAGGGCCGTGACCTCACCGAGGTCACGGCCCTTTTTCGTGCTGTTCGCGTACCGCGCCCGGTGGACTCAGTGGAAAGAGTCGCCGCAGGCGCAGCTGCCAGTCGCATTCGGGTTGTCGATCGTGAAGCCCTGCTTCTCGATCGAGTCGACGAAGTCGATCACGGCGCTCGACACGTACGGGGCGCTCATCCGGTCCACGGCGACGCGGAGGCCGTCGAAGTCGCGGAAGAGGTCGCCGTCGAGCGTGCGCTCGTCGAAGAAAAGCTGGTAGCGCAGGCCCGCACACCCGCCGGGCTGGACGGCGATGCGCAGGTGCATGTCGTCGCGGCCTTCCTGGTCGAGCAGGGCCTTCGCCTTCGCGGCCGCGGTCTCGGTCAACGTCACGCCGTGGGTCTCCTCGGCGGTGGCGGTCTCGGCCTGCGCTGCGCCGGTCTGCTCAGCGGTCGTCATGGCTCTCCCTCGGTCGAACTCGCTGCGGGTACTCGTGCTCCATTACGTGCCAACACGCTCGAGTCCCGATCTGTTCCACCTCCATGGTGACACATCCGGCGCCGGGGTGGCCCCGGCGCGGTTGCCCGACCTGCTGAACAGGGGCGTGACCTCTGCAATACCCTGGTCGTGTGAGGTTCCTGCGCCGAAGCACCACAGACACAGCCACGTCCGAGACCGACGAGGCCCAGATCGACGTCCGCGCCAAGGCGCAGACACCCGGCAAGGGACGGCCGACGCCCTCTCGCCGCGAGGCCGAGGCGAAGAAGCGCGGCCCGGTCGCGCCGCCGCCGACCACCATGCGGGAGGCGATGAAGCGCAACAAGGAGCTTCGCAAGGCGAACCCGAAGAGCAAGGAAGAGCGCCGCAGCGACGCCAAGGAACGCCGCGACCGGATGATGTCCGGCGAGGACAAGTACCTGCTCGCGCGTGACCGCGGGCCGGTCAAGGCCTACGTCCGCGACCTCGTCGACTCCCGGCGCAACCTGCTCGGGCTGTTCATGCCGCTGGCGATCCTCGTGTTCGTCGCGCTGCTGGTGCCATACCCGGCGGTCCAGCAGTACGCGACCCTGCTGTGCACGGTGATGCTGCTCGGCATGATCGTCGAGGGCGTGCTCAGTGGCCGCCGGATCGGCAAGCAGGTACGGGAGAAGTTCCCGAAAGAGGCCGTCAGCGGCCGCTCGCTGGGCTGGTACGCGTTCATCCGGGCGAGCCAGATCCGCAAGCTGCGGGTGCCGAAGCCGCGGCTCAAGGCAGGCGACGCCGTCAGCTGAAAGGCTGATTCGTCACAGTTCGCCCACCAGGTCGTTAGCCGAGCGAACGGTTAGGCTGGGGTCATGGAGTTCCGACGCCTCGGCCGCAGTGGCCTCAATGTCAGTGAGATCTCGTACGGCAACTGGCTGACCCACGGGTCCCAGGTCGAAGAGGATCAGGCCCAGGCCTGCATCAAGGCCGCGCTCGACGCGGGCATCACCACCTTCGACACCGCCGACATCTACGCCAACACCCTCGCCGAGTCCGTGCTCGGCCGCGGCCTCGCCGGGCTGCGCCGCGAGAGCCTGGAGATCTTCACCAAGGTCTACTGGCCGACCGGCCCCGGCGGCCCCAACGACA
The DNA here is from genome assembly GCF_035828755.1 of Amycolatopsis sp. H20-H5. Lineage (NCBI taxonomy): Bacteria > Bacillati > Actinomycetota > Actinomycetes > Pseudonocardiales > Pseudonocardiaceae > Amycolatopsis > Amycolatopsis sp. H20-H5. The sequence continues at coordinate 13,691 of NZ_JAYMZS010000143.1, forward strand.
AGGGGCTGGGCCGCAAGCACATCATGGAGTCGGCGAACGCTTCGCTGAAGCGGCTCGGCACCGACTACCTCGACCTCTACCAGGCCCACCGGTTCGACCGGACGGTCCCGCTGGAGGAGACCTTCCTCGCCTTCGCCGACCTGGTCCGCCAGGGCAAGGTGCTCTACGTCGGCGTCTCGGAGTGGACGGCCGAGCAGATCACCCAGGGCGCCGCGCTCGCGCGGGAGTTCAAGGTGCCGTTCGTGTCCAACCAGCCGCAGTACAACGCACTCTGGCGCGTCATCGAGCCGCAGGTCGTGCCCGCGTCCGAGCGTGAGGGCATCAGCCAGATCGTCTGGTCGCCGATCGCGCAGGGCGTGCTCACCGGCAAGTACAAGCCGGGTCAGCCGTTCCCCGAGGGCTCGCGCGCCACCGACGAAAAGGGCGGCGCGAACATGGTCAAGCGCTTCCTGAACGACGACGTGCTCACCCGCGTCCAGAAGCTGGAGCCGCTGGCCGCCGAGGCCGGGCTCTCGCTGGCGCAGCTCGCCATCGCCTGGGTGCTGCAGAACCAGAACGTCGCTTCGGCCATCATCGGCGCCTCCCGCCCGGAGCAGGTGCACGAGAACGTCAAGGCCGCCGGTGTGAAGCTGGAGCCGGAGCTCATGGAGGCGATCGACACCGCGCTCGAGGGCGTCGTCGAGAGCGACCCGACGCTGACCCGCAGTCCCTAGATGGTTGATTCCGTGAAGTTGGTGTTAGTGGTCGTAGGCTGTGAGTGATCGTTTGCTGGTCACGCCGGTTTGCCAGTTGTGCCAGATGCAGGCGGCCATGGCCAGTAGGCGCTGGGCGACGCGGATGAACACGCCCGCGGGGGTGCGTCCGGCGTGCTGTTCGAGACCGAGTTGGCTTTTGAGGGTCTGGTTGACCGACTCGATCCACTGCCGGACCCCGCCGAGGTTGCCGTTGCGGTAGGTCTCGTCCTTGCGGTCCGGGCGCAGCAGCCGCAGCGCCATGGTCTCGGTGAGCGCCTTGAACTGCTTGCCGGAGAAGCCCTTGTCCGCCAACAGGACTTGGCCACTGCGGATCAGGTGATGATTGTTGTCCAGCAACGCCGCGAGCACTTCGCGTTTCCCGATCTTCGGGTCGGCCAGGCACCACATGATCGCCCGTGCCGTCCCCGGTGCAGACCAGGTACAGCTTCAGGCCCCAGTACCACCGAGAATGTGACGCGCAGTAGCCATAGTTGGCATGTCCTGCCAGATCTGAGCGTGTCACCGTCTCCTTCGACATGCCGCACGGCACCGGGGTCGCGTCGGTAATCCACAGATCGTCGAACCAGGACGGGCAGCACGTAGCCAGAGTGAGAATTGTCTTGCACACCAACGGGTACGCGGCCCTCAGTCGTTTGTTGTAGCCAGACTGCCCCGGCAGCTTGGGGAACCAGGCACGCCACTTCGATTCACTGTGGAGGTGCCGGATCCAGCGGCGTTCACCGTCAAAACGCAGCAGCACCTGGGCCACAGCAAGACAGATCAGTTCACTCTCAGTCAACTCCGGCCGACGGCCACGACCGGTCCGAGGCGGAACCACATGGTCATCGACAAGCACGTAGAGTGCAGTCAGGAGGGTGTCTAGTTCTTTGCTCACACATTGATCTTGGACACCCTCCTCTCATGCCCGCATCGCGGCCCCACTTCACATGATCTTCACGGAATCAATCATCTAGGACTTGCGCGCCAGCACCCGCTCGGCGACCACGAGGTCGTGTGGGTAGGTGATCTTGAAGTTCTCCTCGCTGCCAGGTACCCAGCGCACTGGCAGCGAGGAGAACCGCTCCATCACCGACGACGTGTCGGTGCCCAGGAAGCCCTCCCGCTCGGCCTGCTCGTACACCTCCAGCAGCGGCTCGGCCCGGAAGCCCTGCGGCGTCTGCACCCGGATCGCGCCCTCGGGTGCACCGCCACCGAGCCGCGTGCCGTCCGCGGCGACGGCCACGATGTCGTCGGCGGGCAGCCCCGGCACCGCTCCCCCGTATCGCCGCGTCGCGTCCAGGACGTCCTCGACCATTCGTGGGTCCACCAGCGGCCGGGCCGCGTCGTGCAGCAGCACCGCGTCGATCAGGCCGCCGCCGATCCGCGGGGCGAGATGCCGCAGCGCGTTCAGTTCGGAGGCCTGCCGCGTGGGCCCGCCGTGCACCAGCTCGACCGGGCCGGGATGCGCGGCGAGGACCTCCGCCGCGATCTCGGCGTCCTGCGGCCGGACGACCAGCACGAGCACGCCGATCCCGGCCGCGCGGGCGAAAGCGTCGAGCGACCAGGTGAGGACGCGGCGACCGGCCAGTGGCAGATAGACCTTGTTGAGCTTGGCGCCCACGCGGGTGCCGGCCCCGCTGGCGAGTACGACGGCTGCTGCGGTGGTCTCTGGCACAACTAACTCTGGCACGAGGGCCCGGTGATCAGCCCGGTAGGTTTGGGCGGCCACCGGGAGACGGCGGCCAAGGCGACGGGAAGGCCTGGCGTGGACTCGGAAACCGACATCCAGTTTGCCGACATCGAGCAGCCCGACGAGCACGCGCGGTCCGCGGCCATCGCGTTGCACGGCGAACTGATCAAACCCGCGGGCTCGCTCGGCAGGCTCGAGGAGCTGGGCGTGTGGATCGCCGCCTGCCAGGGCCAGTCGCCGCCGCGCCCGTTCACCCGGCCGCGCGTCGTCGTGTTCGCCGGTGACCACGGCATCGCCGCGAAGGGCGTCTCGGCCTATCCCGCCGAGGTCACCGCGCAGCTCATCGGCAGCATGCTGACCGGCGGCGCGGCGATCAACGTGCTGGCCGCGTCGGCGGGCGCGAGCGTGCGGGTCATCGACATGGCCGTCGACACCGACGCCCCGGCCACCCGCTCGATCGGCGAGTTCAAGGTCCGCCGCTCGTCCGGCTCGATCGACGTCGAGGACGCGCTCACCGACACCGAGGCCCGCGCGGCCGTGCGGGCGGGCATGCGGATCGCCGACGCGGAGGTGGACGGCGGCGCCGACCTGCTGATCGCCGGCGACCTCGGGGTCGGCAACAGCACCCCGGCCTCGGTGCTGATCGCGGCGCTGACCGGCAGCGAGCCGGTCGCCGTGGTCGGCCGCGGCTCCGGCATCGACGACAACGCCTGGATGCGCAAGGCGGCCGCGGTGCGCGACGCGCTGCGCCGGGCCCGCACGGTGCTGGCCGACCCGATCGCCCTGCTGCGCACGGCGGGCGGCGCCGACATCGCGGCGATGACCGGCTTCCTCGCCCAGGCCGCGGTCCGCAAGACCCCGGTCGTGCTCGACGGCCTGGTGGCGAGCGCCGCCGCCCTCCTCGCGGAGGAACTGGCCCCGAGCGCCCGGCTCTGGTGGGTCGCGGGCCAGCACAGCGGCGAGCCCGCCCACGACCTCGCCCTGGACCACCTGGACCTCAAGCCGATCCTGGACCTCGACGTCCGGCTCGGCGAGGGCACCGGCGCGGTGACGGCCCTGCCGCTGCTGTTCATGGCCGCCCGCGTCCTCGCCGAGATGGCCACCCACGAGCAGGCGGGCGTTTCAGGACCGCTCATCCCGGCACCGGCCTCGTAGGCCCCACGTGAGAGGCCCCAGTGTCATGAAAGGGTC